>DATHZY010000237.1:0-2326 GCA_035458325.1 Saprospiraceae bacterium
GCAAACCGGTGAATTTGAAGGAATGATCATCGCTAAGAAAGAGTATATCACTCTAGTGATCATGCCTTTGCGAAAGAATCCAACAGAAGTGTTGGGAGACGATGTGGTGGCAAAGGCCATCAAGGCAAGGGAATTTCTCAACACCGACCAGTCATGGATTATCACGACCTCATCCTTTGATCCGGCAACCCGGGAGTATGCTGAGGAATCCGACATAGAATTATGGGATTGGGATGCGTTATATGGGGCCTTGTGCCAGCTTTTCTTTGAAGGCAAGGATCACCTTGAATACCAGGAGGATCATATGACGCCTGTCAGTGGAGAAGAAAGAGCTGCGGAACTCAAATTGAAGGTCAAATGGCAGGCGACGGAGGGTGTGGGGACGGAGTGGTTTAACCTGGGACTGACCATTATGAATCCAACCGACCGTAATATCTATATCCACCTGGAACTTCCCGCCTTGATTGACCAAAAGAGAAACCAGATCATGGCTGATCAATGGGTAGACGGAGAGTTTGTATCGGGATTGATCTATGCCGGTGCTTCAGTCAGGACAAATGCTCTGTTTAGTGTTGCCAAGTTAGGTGACCGGCCAAGTGGAGGTCGCATAGTACTCACCTGCCATGAACGTGTGGAAGTACCGCTGACGTATCACCTGCAGGCAAAGTTACAAGGACAGGCCTGCTATGTAGTCACGTATTGTTATTCAACCCATAGTGAGGAATACAAAATCATGACAAGCTACCGGGATCAGGTATTATCTCATTCGCTGGCAGGAAGATGGTTTATCAACCTGTACTATTTTATATCCCCATTTCTCATAGGTTTGGCCAGGCGTTATCCACCAATGGATCAGTTGCTCAAAAGAGTAGCTTTCTGGGGTATACCCAGGATCATCAGCAGGATAACAGGTCGGGTTATGCTATAATACAATCTAAAATAAGCTTGATAATGAATCAAACTATTCATCCTTTCCATCTGGCCATTCCGGTGGATGACTTGCGGGCTGCAAGGCACTTTTATGGTGAAGTGTTGCAATGTCGTGAAGGCAGAACAGATGAACTCTGGACAGATTATGACTTTTACGGCCATCAGCTGGTTATTCATTATAAACCAAAAGGTCAAGAAGAGATACATCATAATCCAGTGGATGGGCATGATGTGCCTGTTCCCCATTTTGGGGTTGTCCTGCCGTGGGAGGAGTGGGAAAAACTAGTTGATCGCGTGAGGGCAGCCGGGGTATCTTTTGTGATAGAACCCTATATACGGTTTGCGGGACAGACAGGGGAGCAAGCCACCGTTTTTTTTATGGATCCTTGCGGTAATGCACTGGAATTTAAGGCGTTCAAGGATATTGGCCAATTATTTGCCAAGTGATTTTGGGGCAAGTACAGGATAACCTGTTACTTTTGTGCTCACTTATTTAATCAGATTCACCTCAGGTATGCGCTCAGGCATTCGTTTCATCCTTCTTTTATTGATCTTATCATCATTCGGATGGTCGAAGCTTGTCGCCCAGGTCAACGCCCGTATTGAGGTAATGCGCCAGGTTTATGATACTGCCGCAATCATCCAGGTCAGATGGAACGAAGCTGACGAAAAGGCCTGGCATGATAAGAATGATGGCCGGCTGGATATCCTGGGGCTAAAAGCCAATATCGGTTCCGCGGACCTCAAGAAATCAAATTCCGGTACGACCACCTTTAGTTTTGGTTTTGTGCAGCCTTCGTTGATTGAACTTAAGGTTAATGTCAGATCAATAGCTGCAGGCGAACAACTATACCTGGTGGATAGCGAACGAGGTAACATGTTGTTTGACTTCAGCAAGCAAGCACAACGGGATGTTCTCACCACGGAATTTGATCCATCAAGGACCATATTGGTATGGAAAAATCTGGAAGGAAGCTCCTATGATAGTGAGTTTTCAATCGATAATATCTACTATCAACCCGTCAAAACGGGAAGAGTGTTGGATATTGGATTTGGTACCTCTTTCCCTTGTCACCCGAATGCCGCATGTAAAGAAGATTCACTCTTGCAGTTGATTTCCAACAGCACAGTCCGGATGCGCCTGGTAATGGAGGAGGGGATAGGTTGGTGTTCGGGATCGTTTGTCAACAATACCCGCAATGACAAGACACCTTATGTGTTATCTGCCCACCATTGTCAGTATGATTATACCCCCATCTATGACATGTGGAGGTTTGATTTTCAATATCTGTCTACCACCTGCACCAATCCGCTTGTTGAACCTCAGTACTTTTCTATTACAGGATGCGATTTGGTTGCCGGTGGGCAAGCCTCTGATTTTTTATTGCTATTGCTT
>DATHZY010000238.1:0-7095 GCA_035458325.1 Saprospiraceae bacterium
AAATGAATTTGGCGGGACCTTGTTTACGATCGCGAAGGATGTCAAGATCCAGGTGGAGTTCAATCCTGCTTTAGTATCATCCTATCGACTGATAGGTTACGAAAACAGATTGCTGGCTGCTGAAGATTTCAATGATGATAAAAAGGATGCCGGAGAAATCGGGAGTAACCATACAGTCACCGCTTTGTATGAAATTATACCTGCAGGTGATGCATCCGCTTCTGGCCGGCAGGTGGATGAGCTCAAGTACCAGAAGACGAAGAAGCCTGTATTTGTTGCACATGCGGACGAATTGTTGACAGTCAAATTCAGATATAAAGATCCTGATGGAGATGTCAGTAAATTAATCGAACAGGTCATCCACGATACAGATCAGGACTTTGAATCGAGGGGTGAGGATTTCAGGTTTTCCGCAGCGGTTGCTTCTTTCGGAATGGTGTTGCGTGAATCAGCCTTTGCAGGTACGGCGACACTGGAGGATATTGCAAACTGGGCATCCCATTCTATCGGCGATGACCTGCACGGCTACCGAAAGGAATTCCTTTCACTGGTCAACCAGGTACAGTACTTCCCGGAGTATACAGTAGAAAAATAGAGTTGTCATTTAAAATCGAAGAGGCATGTGTCTGCAGACACATGCCTCTCTTGGTTTGTCCTGGCGCTATCACCCCGGGTTGATAGATGGGGGTTTTACAGGCCTAATCACATTTCCCCTAGCTGCTTTAAATACTTTTCTGAGTTGGCTTTGGTGCCTTCATTCGGATTTAGCGTAAGGGATTTTTTAAAACATTTGATCGCTTCTTTCTTATCTCCCTTGATAGCATATCCTTCTCCCAGGCTGTCCCAGGCATTGGCACTCTCAGGATGCCTTTCTGTATTGTCTTTAAAGGCTTTGATAGCACCTTCCATATTGCCGCTGTTGAGCAGTTGATAGCCATAGGCGTTGAGTTCCACTTCATTGGCCAGGGTCATGGCTTCTGTCTGGATTTTATCTGCTTCTTCATTTCTTCCATTTAACCTCAGCAGGCCTGCTTTCGTGTTTAAGGTCGTGAAGTTTTTATTGAAGGCAACGGCCCTTTCTGCGTAATAGAGTCCGCGTTCGATATTGATCTTATTTTGCAATGCGTAATTGGCCGCGGAATTGAACCCTTGCCACGTAAAGCCCATCGCGCCTTTGAGTTGTTCGGCTGCATTGGCCATGACGATCTCATCCACAGCAAATTCGATTTTTACAGGAAATTGTTTTTTCTCCCAGTTGAGCACGAGCTCTGCTGAATTCCTGCCGACATTGATGAAGGAATAGGTCAGCATTTCTGTCATGGCGTTTTCACGGAGCTGGATATTGGCCCTGCATAGGTCATTAGCAGGATCATAAAAGAAATTTCCCCAGGAATGACTGTCTTTGGACAACACGACTTCACCGGTATTGTCTTTATTGATCGTGAAGAATAAACCATATCGTCCTGCGGGTACTTCTTTACCTGCCACCGTGGCATCGTGTGAAAATTCGATGACCGTATTTTCATTGGCTCCAGCTCGCCATGGTGTAGGATGCGGACTACCGAAGGGTTCAACATTCCATCCATAAGGTACCAGTTCTCCCCATATAGTGCGTCCCTTGACTGAAGGCCTCGAATAGTTAACGCTGACCGTAGATATGCCGATCGTTTGTGATACTTCCGCTGCGGGACTTGGTGTCCTTGGGGTTGTGATTGCTTGCGCCCAGGTGGTTGAGGTGATGCCCAGACAGGAGATGGCAATGAATAGACGGAGTGTAAATGCTTTTTTCATAACGATTGGATTTAGGATCTGAAATTACACAAGGAACGTTTCATCGCATCTCAATACCGCTGATATTGGACGAACGTCATGATTAGGGGTATGCGTCAATGATTGGCATCGACCACAGCCCATACCCTGAATTCTCCTTTAAGATTTTTCTTTTGGCTAAAGCCGGTATCTCGCTTTATCTAAGATCCCAGGCTGAAGCCTGGGGCAATTGAAAATTATATAATAGTAGGAAATCAATAATTGCCCCAGTTAACAATCTTTATTTTGCAAAGAGAGTGTGTAATCATTAATTTCCCCGGCTATAGTCCTTGGCTTGAAAAGTGAATGGAAGTCAATAAATGCCTGGCTACAAACCCTGGCTGGCAAAGAGAATGTGTAATCAATAATTTCCCCGGCTTTTAAGCCTTGGCTTGAAAAGAGAATGGGAAGCCTTTAATTGCCCCGGCTTTCAAGCCGGGGATGGGAGATGCAAGAAATCTTTGGGCTTTAGCCCATGCCTGAATCATCTTTGTGTTTTTTTACCGACTGATTCCCGGAGATTTAATCAGCGTCAGCAGGAAAGAAACATTCAATCCAAGCGTGATGAGATTGACAATACGGGCAAAGGGTGGAGCCCCTTCCGGCCAGATCTGACCTAAGAGTACGACGGCATTGAGCACCAGGAGTAAAATGATGAATGTTCTTTTTGCAGTTGGCATAACCTTTTGATTTTCCTTCGAATATCTGATTTTATTTGGAATTGCCTACCTGGGCGGACAGTCTTGTTCGGATCAGAATGCTTCCATGACCATTTCTTTGTTGGCCATCATGCCGGCAGTGGTACCCATGCTTACCGCGTTGGCAACAGTGCGCATCCGCGTTGTGTTATCACCACTGGCAAAGATGCCATGAACCGTTGTTTTTTGAAACGCATCGATCTTGATATATCCCTCTTCTGTCAATTCGCAACCAAGTGATTGAGGAATAGGGCAGTGCTGTTCGAAGGATGTCTGGGCATACAAGGCAGTGAGTGGAGATGTCGTCTGATCCTTGAAAAGGATATGCTTTAAATGGCCAGCTTCATGCGCAAGGCTTTCAATTTCTTTTTCTACTATCTGGATTTGGTGTTGCGCCAGTTTTGTTTTTTGTTCGACCGTAAGGATTGATTTACCATTGGTAAATAAAGTGAGATCTTTTGTCCAGTTGGAAATCAGGGCGACGTAATCAAAAGTATGCTCTCCATTGCCGAGGATACCTGTCTTTGTATTTCTGACTTCATATCCGTGGCAATATGGACAATGGATCACAGTGATACCCCAACATGCCGCGAGACCATCTATTGGAGGCAAGATATCCCGGATGCCAGTGGCAAAGATCAGTTTCTTCGTGTGATATGTTGCACCTGAGCTGGTCCGGATGTCAAATCCATGCAGCGCCTTTGTCCCTGCTATCGCCAGGTCATTGATCAGGCTGACGGTTTCATATGGTTCAAGTTGTTGCCTGGCTAGTGAAGCAATGGCAGCAGGGGTTTTTCCATCATGCGTGATGAAGTTATGCGAGTGAGGAGTTTGCCTGTTGCACGGCAAGCCACTATCCAGGATTAGCACTTTCCTGAGAGAACGGCCCAATGCCATGCCGGCTGCCAGGCCTGAATAGCTTCCGCCGACGATGATAACATCAAAGGTTGTTGGATTATGCATTTGGTTACCAGGTTTGTTTGCTTAAGTAGTTTTGAAATTCTATTGTACCCGTTATATCCTGCATAAAATAGGAAAACGTAAAGGTGTCTTTTGACAGGTCTTTTCTGCTGACTTGAAGTGGCATGATCAAGAGACTTCCTTGTTGAAGCAGGTCTTCTAGCTGCCGGGTTTCTGAAAGATTGGACGCCATGACATTTTTATCCATGCCAAAATTACGGGCTATACTGCTTCTGAAGCGATAGACTTCCAAAAGGGTATTATCGACAATTAATCCATCAGCGGGAGGATAAATCCAGAGTGAATCGGAGGAAAAAACTTGATCATCTGTTTCGGTTTCCAGGAGCTCAAGACACTTTTCAAAGTCAGTTCGTGTATAGGTGTCGAATTCATGCCTCCCCTCCAGAAGTAAAAAATATGTCCGGGCATTGGTGATTTTCTGGCGCCTGTATTCTGTCAGTAAAAATTCATAAGGGATGATCTTGTCATTCTCTTGCGAGACGAACAGGATGTTATAGTCAGTGAAAGTACTAGGATCCACTTTCTTATTGAAATTCTGATGTTGTGGAAATCCATTGAACAACCAAAGTCCTTGAAACCTGTCCGGATGGGTATAGAAATACTTATAGGCACCGGTGGCACCATCTGAGAAGCCGGACAGATGTATAGTGGTATAGTTGTCCTGGTAGTTAAGCAGGAGCGAATCCAGGTATTCCACGCCTTGTGGAGCCAGCCAGTTGTAATTGTTGTAAGCGATGGGCAGGATCACATCATACCCGTTTTCATTAAGTGAATTGATGAAGTCTGTATTTGATTCCAATAGTGTGGCTATATCCTTTGGTTTGCTTTTGGGCTGTCCCTGATAGGCGGCCACGGCACCATGAAGAAAGACTATAAGCTTAGAAGACGGTTTGGATCCCTGGTAAAAGTGGTAATACAACGGCGTCCCGTTGATTTCGATTTGCCGGATTTCGCCGGCATGAACTAAGTGGAAACCCAATGAAAATAATAATCCCAGGATGAATTTCACTATGTTGATTTTAGAAGGTTTTAGGGCTACATGCGTTGTAGAAAAGGTCAAATTGTCTGCCATCAAACATACAAGAATTCTCCTGGACAGGATAGAAGAAGCTTATTGTTTTAACTTGGCATCCGTAATTGAAATTAAAATTTTAAAGATGCATTTCACTCTTCCTCGCCACCTGGTGATGGGCCTATGGATCATCCTGATTATACTGGCGCTTCCTTTGGCATCGATTGCCCAATGGACGCTGTTGAATTCAGGTACGTCTGAATCACTCAATGAAATTGTATTTCCGGTACCGGATACAGGCTATGTAGTTGGCGAAAACGGGACGGTCATCAGGACTGTCAACGGTGGAGAAGAGTGGACAGCGCTCAATCCAGGTACAACGAAACATGTGAATGATCTCTTTTTCTTTGATGCAGGGACTGGTGTCATCGTAGGAGATTCGGGGTTATATTCCATCACCTATGATGCCGGAGTGCATTGGAGCACAACCTATCTGATGCCTGAGCAGGCGGTGGATCTGAGTTCAGTTTTCTTTACATCCTCCTTAATAGGATATGTGGGTGGACGGAGCAATGTCAGTAGTGGGATCATTCTTAAAACCACAGATGGTGGGATAACATGGGAGGAGACGGTCACTCCGTCATCTTTGCTTGATGTTCAATACAAGCGTATTGTTTTTCCAACGCCTGATATCGGATATGCACTCACACGGGGTATGTGTATGAAGACCACAGATGGTGGAGATCATTGGCATCTTACTGATTCTGCACTCGTATCCTCCGGAGGCATGTTTAGCATATTGGAAGATGCTTTTTTCTTTTCAGCTGACACTGGTTTGATTGTAGGATGGTATAATGGGTTTAGTGGCTATACCACCAATGGGGGTCAATCATGGACTGATCAGATGCTATCCAACAATCAATGGTACAGTTTAGATTTTCCAAGCAGGGATATTGGCTACCTGATCGGTTGGAGTCAATTGATGAAGACTTCGGATGGTGGGCAGACCTGGCGAGATGAAACGTCTTCACTGATTAGTGCCAGCATCATCTATTCAATGGATTTTACAAACGATCATACTGGCTATGCCTGCGGAGCCAATGGCGTCATCATCAAGACCACCTCTGGAGGTATAACTAATACAGAGGAGATCTCCGTAGCGGATGACCTCACCATTTATCCCAATCCTTCAGATGGCAGATTTCACATTGAGTTGAATAAAGTGTTTGATCAAATATCCACTTCTTCATCTATCCTGGTGTACTCTTCACAAGGAGAAAAAGTGGCGGAAGCTCATGGACTTCAGGTGCCGGCCCAGCTCAATTTGGAAGAGCAGCCTGCCGGACTTTATTTATTGGTGCTGGTAGCCGCAGATAAGCAATACACGACCAAAGTTTTGATTCAGTAAGTGCATTTGCCCATAGCAAGAATCTTTTCTCCTGGCTAAAGCCGTTAACCTCCTTGATCATAATCTCCAGGCTAAAGCCTGCGGCAATTGAAGACTTCATTATTTAGTGAAATCATAATTGCTGCGACTTCCTGGCAATTGTTTTAACACGCTAAATGGAAATCTAAAATTGCCCCGGCTTTCTAGTCGCGGCTCATCCAACCTGTTCATATGTAAAACTTTATATATATTTGCAGCCGTGGCTTTCCTCTGGTCACTCCATTTTTCTACGAATACCTAATCATTCATACCCATGAAGTACATACTACTTACCACCCTTATGCTTGGTACCCTGCTCCGTTCAAATGCGCAGGATTTCGGATGGGCTGCTCAGCTTGGAGGCTCCAATTTTGATCACGCCTATGGCGTGATGGTTGACGATTCAGGTCATGTATATACCACCGGCTCGTTTGAAGGCATCATTGACCTTGATCCGGGGCCGGGTTTCAATGTATTCCTATCCTCCGGAGATGCAGATGTATTCCTGAGCAAGCTGGATAAGGATGGCCAGATGCTTTGGGCCTTTACCTTTGGTGGTACAACGGAAGATTATGGCGAAGCGCTATCGATTGATAAGGATGGTAATGTCTATGTGACAGGCTATTTCAATGGTACTTCAGATTTTGAGCCAGGTGCCGGCACCACCAATCTGACCGCCGCCGGAGATTATGATGCGTTTTTATCCAAGTTTGACGCGGATGGTCAATTCTTATGGGCTATAAGCCTTGGAGGTGCCAGCGCTGATCAGGTAAGAGATATGGCCATTGATACCGCAGGTAATATTCTCCTGGTGGGTCAATTCAATGGAACTGCTGATTTTGATCCGGGTGCAGGTGATTTTAATCTGACATCAGCGGGGGGCAATGATATTTTCATTGTCAAGATCAATGGCGATGGAGAATTGGTGTGGGCAACGCAGTTTGGTAATAACGGCAATGATATGGCCCGTGGCGTGGCAATCGATGTTGATAATAATATCCTGGCTACTGGTCGTTTTGCATCCATCGTAGATTTTGATCCCGGGGTCGGTGTAGCCAATCTCGTCTCCAATGGAATGGAGGATGCGTTTATCCTCAAGCTGAATGAAAACGCGGGCTATCTCTGGGCGGTCAATATGGGAGAAGGGCTGACGGACGAAGGAACGGCGA
>DATHZY010000239.1:0-3618 GCA_035458325.1 Saprospiraceae bacterium
TCTTAGTTTGATATGAGGCGGTCTTTCAGGATTCGAAAACTTGAGCGCGTTGCCAATCAGATTGTGCAGGAGTTGCCGAAACTGGAACGGAATAATGTTGACTGAACACATTTCAGGGGCGTCTATCCGGGCCTGTTTTTCTGAAATAATATCACTGAACTCTGCTTTAACTTCCTCAATAAGGATGCAGAGGTTCATCTCTTCGAATTTTCGTTCGGTAGCACTCAGGCGGGAAAAGGCAAGTAAATCATGAATCAGTTGCTGCATCCGTTGCGCGGACTGCTGCATCAGCCGGAAGTATTTTTTTCCGCTATCGGATAAGTGCTGATTTTCCTTTTCCAGGATGATGCCTGAAAAGATCTGGATCTTGCGCAGAGGCTCCTGCATATCATGGCTGGAAATGTAGGTGAATGCTTCGAGTTCATGGTTCATATTGACCAGTTCCTGGTTTTTATCTTCCAGGGCTTCATTGGCTTCTTTCAACTCTCGGGTTCGTTCGGCAACAGCTGTCTCCAATCTTACCTTTTCTGCTTTCCGCTCGGTAATTTCCTTGTTGAGGAGTGCTTTTTCCTTAAGCTCCTTCTCAAGGAGCAGATGCCTGACTTCCGTGATGTCAGCGATCACCAGGAGGATCAATTGTTCACGATGTGTTTTCTGTATGACACGACTGGCATTGAGCGACATTATTTTCTCACCCAGGTTCAGGAAGGTGTGTTTTACTTCGTAATTATAGAATTGGGTGTTCTTGGGAATGATGTCTTCCAGTAATTCGCGCAGGGCGGGTATGTTCCATTGCTTATTGCCCAGGTCATAGAGGAGCACACCTTCAGTTTGTTCTTCCGTGACTCCAAATTTCTTGTAGAATGCCGTATTGGCAGATTTGACACGAAGGTCCTTGCCCAGGACCAGCATCGGTTCATGCATGGTCGCCACGATGGCATTGGAATATTCATACGATTCATTGAGCAGGTCGTTTCGCGTCTGCAATTCCTGGTTGGTAGTCGTCAGTTCTTCGTTGGCCGATTCGATTTCTTCTTTCGACGTTTCGAGTTCCTCATTGACAGTCTGCAGTTCTTCATTACTGGAAACGACTTCTTCATTTGCGCTTTGCAGCTCCTCCGTAAAGGCTTCCTGTTCCTGGGCCAGGGCAAGCGCATCCGCATGGGCGGCGGCTAATTCTTCCTCTAGTTTTTTTATCCTCCGGTCTTTGGCCAGTGTGTTGCTCTTGGCCCCGGGGGGGTGTCGTCTGTAGATTTCGACCGGTTCTTGTTCGGTAAACAGGATAAGGAGCAAGGGTTCATTCCAGTCTATCTTGAGTGGTACTACCTCTACACTGATGATGCGGACTATCGAATTAATCTTGAGTTCTATACCGCTTTTGCGGATCCGGTGCTTCGTCTTGATGACTTTGGAAATCGCATTTCGTAATTCAAATGCAATTTCAGGTCGGGCCATCTTAAGAATGTTGAAGGTGGCCTTGCCTTTCGGATGGGTGAGGTATAAGTCGGTGTTGCCTCGAAACTGTACGATTTCCAATTGGTGATTGATCACCACACTGGCGGGCATGAATTCGGAGACAAGGACCGCATCAATGGCATTATCAAGACTTTGATGGTGCGTAGAAGTGTTTTGACTTTTGCTGGTATGCGCGATGGGTATATTTGCCTCTCCACCTGTTTGTGGTGCAAAGCGTGGCAATAGCTCCGGCAGTCGCAGTGCACCTGAGTTGAGCTTGCGTGAAAATATTTTATATGTATTATTGGCGTTGGTAAACAGGTGCGTCGAATGGCTGATGTTTTCTGATTTGCCAAGCATTAAGTATCCATCATTGTTTAACGCGTAATGGAAAGTGTTGACCGCTTTTTTTTGCGCAGCGATATCCAGGTAGATAAACAGGTTGCAGCAACTGATAAAGTCAAGTCGGGAAAATGGCGGATCGCGTAGGATATTGTGTGGTGCAAATACACACATGTCGCGTACCACTTTGTTGACACGGAATCCACCATCCGCTTTGGTAAAGAAGCGTTGGATGCGCTTTGGGGAAACGGTTTCCAGGTCCTGCTTGCTGTAGGCACCAATGCGGGCCTTGCTGATTGCGTTTTCACTGAGATCGGTGGGAAAAATCTGGACGGGAATCGTGTTTACCTGACTGGACTGAATCTCAGTCAGGATCATGGCAATGGAGTATGCTTCCTCCCCGGTGGCACATGCCGGTACCCAGATGCGCAAAGTTTCTCCCGGTTTTTTACGCTTAAGCAGTTTGGGAAAAAACTTTTCTTTCAGGTACTTGTGGGTGTCGGTATCGCGGAAGAAACTAGTGACATTGATCAGTAAGTCCTGGTAGAGGATGTCCGTCTCTTCGTTTTTTTGGGTGAGCAGCCTGGCATATTCCTTGAGTGTAGTTATTTTATACAGCAACATCCTTCGGATGATACGCCGCTTGATGGTGTTCATTTTATACGCGCTGAAATCAACACCCGTGACCTTATGTAATTGGCTGAGGATAATTTTTAAATCCGGATTGCTGTTGTCAATCAGGTCTTCAGTATTCTGCCTTGCAGTATGGGTTTTGACAAACGGATGCTTGCTGAGGCGCGCCAATTCAAGTGCGATTTCCTTGGGCGACAGGATAAAGTCAACCGCCCCGGCGGCAATGGCAGAGTGGGGCATGCTGGTGAATTTAGCAGTGTCATCCTGGGCAAAGGTCAATCCGCCTTCCTGTTTAATGGCTTTGATCCCGATCGTGCCATCACTGGCGCTGCCCGACAGCACAATGCCGATCACTCTTTCTTTCTGCGCGTGGGCCAGGGAGGAAAAAAGAATGTCAATTGAAATGGCGGTACTGCTTGCTGAACGAGGGATTAATTTGATATGGCCGTCCGTGACTTCAATCCCTTTGTTGTAGGGAATGATAAAAACATTGTCGGGCTTGATCTTGTCCATATCATCAATCTCCTGCACTTTCATCTTGGTCTTCTTTGACAATATTTCTGTCAACAGGCTTTTGTGATCAGGACTGAGATGCTGGACATAGATGAACGCCATACCCGTATTAGAAGGAAGGTATTTCAATAACTCCATCATGGCTTCCAAACCTCCCGCTGATGCGCCAATGGCAACAATAGGAAAGTGGCTGGCGGAGGCTGGAAGAGGTTTGGGTTTGACGGGTTTTGATTTGCTCTTTTTAATGACCATGTAGGTGGTATCAAAGTTGTATAAGTCAAGTTGTCTTTTTCTATCCTATCCTTCTATGGTTTTCCGGTTGATGTACTGCACCCATCAGATTATTTTAGTTGCCTGACCTATGGATTAGGTGGCCGGCTTATCGGGTAGGATGACAGCATCTCCCGTAATCATAAAGTTTTCTTGTAGCGGCAGCGGAGGGTTTTTTTGTATGATCAGGTTTAGTGCTTCATAAATAACCCTTTTTAGTTGTTCAAAATCAACAGGCTTGCAGATGTAATAGTGTGCTGCGTCCCTAAAGACCTTCTTGATCGTGTCAATTTTCGAGGAGGTGGAAATGATGATGACCGGTAGTTTCTCCAACTCCGGATGGCGTTTAATTTCTCCTAAGGCTGCAAAACCGTTTTTACGTGGCATATTAAGGTCCAAAAACAG
>DATHZY010000240.1:0-5306 GCA_035458325.1 Saprospiraceae bacterium
CCTTTTTAAAGAATAAGTTGGTGACACCATCCGCTGTAAACGAGATGTTATTAAAATCACCCAGTACAGTCGTATCATTGGCGGGCTGCATAGCGAGGAAATGATCCGATTTTTGCCAGTCTGCATAGGCAGATTCATGGCACGACTTGCAGGATGCAGAACCGACATAGAGGCTATCCCTTGAGAAAGTATTTTCACGCTCGTCCCCATGATGGCATGCGATGATGATCACCAACATGCAGTATACCATGAAACAAAACCGGAACGGGAAGATCATGTTGGTTTTCAATCGGGACGTGTCTTGTGAAATACGTGATTTAATTAGTTTCCTCCATACTTTCCAGCAGGTATTCCATTGGGAACTGCGATACCGGTATCAGGCTGGTGTGTGATCGGTCCAGCGTTTCGATCATGACAATGACGAGTGAAAAGGAAAGTGCCATGATAATGGTGGCCCATGATCTATTTGATCCGACGATGGCTGCCTGATATCCAACGGAAAACATGGCAAGCAATGTGAGCAGGAGAAGCACCTCCCATATGCCTTCCGGAATCCGGGTATGCAGGCCCACGACAACCCTTGAGGCATTGATGTTAGCTACATCATTCAGGGATTCGATATACAAAGCGGCTACATCTGAATTCATGTCCTGGCGTGCATTACGGACGGCCATTTCCCAAAGCTGGTTTTGGATATGACTACATTCCTTCATAGCTTCTTTTACCCTCGCTGGATCGAAAGATTTCACAGCATCAAGTCGAAGGCTTGTGTATTGCCGGATGAGATTTTTGGCTTCGATGCGATCTGTATCCGGTAAAAATTCTGCACGCATCCAGGTGGTCCGTAGCAGATTGGCCTCTTCACGCACCAGCTCCTTGCGGGCTTGATAGCGATCAGTGACGATCCCAAAAGTAAACGCTATGATAAAGGCAAGTAGCGCGAGGACATACCCGGAAATCGAGGAAACGGTTGACTCCGTTTCTACTTCGCGTCTTTTCTTGATGGCTGCTCCAATCCTGTATCCGACTTCAATGGCGACAACGACCAGGAAAAAAGTGGTCAGCAGCAGCAACAAAACTGGCATGTCATTAATGCTCATGGCTTGGCAATGTATTTATACAGGCTGAAATTCAAAATTACCCATTTTCAATTCACTTTTCATTTTTCATGCTTCGACTCCGCACAGCACACCGCTTTTCACTTTTCACTTATCACTTATCATTTTTCATTTATTATTGTTTTTTCTAAACATAAAATACCGCATACCAGCCTCGGCACCCCAGTTGTACCTGGCAATAAAATCTCCATACAAGCCTGCATTCGCCTGGACCCACAAGTTAACACGGGGCGTCGGGGCAAAAGCCATGCGTCCTTTAAAAATCATCGAGGTGCCACCGTGGATATAATCAATGAAAAGTTCAGGCGCCACCACCGTCCATAATTTTCGGGACCAATAATGCAATATGATACCCTGGATCTTGGAAAAAGAAAAATCCGGCCTGGCTTCATCCCCTGCAAAGGAATTCGTTTGCTGAAACGTAAGGATAGCAATGGTCTTGTTGTCTTTCAGTAAACTACTATAGGTGATCAGTGGGATGATCATATTTTTTCCGGTACCCTGCGCCGGTGTACTGGCAGTATTCAGGCTGATTTCCAGTGATGCAGTAACAGCAGATCTTTTGGTTTCCCGAATTCTATACCCCAGCAAGCGAAAAGAAATATCACCTAACCCATAGGAAGCATATCCCTGTGGATAAGGAAATGAATTGCTGACAAGTGGAATATCCAACCGCGTTGTAAACCGCTTGCCCAGCTTGATAATCGTCCGGATCACCGTCTGGTTGAGATTGAATCCTCCTGAACGGTCATAATGCTGAAACTCATTAAAGATTTCGACACGTGTCAGGAATTGCGACGGATCATCGGCATTTGATTGAATCGATTTTTGGATGAGCGTATCTCCCTGCGCTACGATGGGCATCCAACTACACAGTTGCACCGCCATCAGGCCGATAATTCGTCTTAGCGAAAACCGGGAAAGGTAGAATGGTGAGTTATACAATTCTTCGTTCGAATTAATTTAAATCCAGGATCAGGTTAAACCTATATGCATTGCCAATGGTAGACATGCATACCGGTCATTCCTATGATCTTTCACATCGTATTTTAGTTTCCTTCCCCGGCGGCTTTGGCAGCAGCCTTACCTTTGCCGATAGGAATTCCAACATTCACGTAGAGTGTCCTGTTCAATTCATCCGGTGAGGCATCTGAAATCCTGACATCTACAAGACCGTAATAATATTGCAGGCCGATATTCATGCCATTACCACCGATCAGTCTGTATCCCAAACCCGCGCATAAGCCGCCATCCAGGGGATGGTATTGATCCTTTATATCGACCTTGTAGGACAAGTCCTCTTTGTCATTGATGGTATTGAGAAATTCATCCGTGCCTTTATACCGCAATCCAAGCTGGATGCCAGCCTGCGCATAGAGGTGGTTCTTAAACATATACTTCATCATGACGGGCACATTGAAATAATTTAATCTACGGGTCACACTTCCGGTTGCAAATACATCATCAAGGTCAGTGTTATCCAGGGAGTACACGGTAATCCCTTCCCCGCCCATAGTTGATTTGACACGCACACCTGTGCTGACAAACCAGGCAGGATCTTTCATGGCAAAATCAAAGTAGAATCCAAGGTTGTAATTGGAATGTCCTTTTACGGGATCCAGGCCCTGGAGGGTTGACAGACTCCAACCACCTTCCAATCCAAATTCAATTTTTCCGGAATTGAGTTTGTCCCCAAGCAAAATAGAAATCAGAACCTGTGATTGTCCGACGTATGCTGTGCATACCAATAGCAAAGTATAAATGAACTTCATCAATGATAAATTTAGATGCCAAACCGATATTGGAGTGACGCGAGGAATTGCTTCCGGCTACCCAGGAATCCATATTCAGCCCTGAGCATCCACTTCTTATTTAACTGATACTGGGAGCCGATGATAAAATTCCATTTATCCTTGAGGCCTTTATCCAGGGAGTAATCTACCGTTGCTGTTTGTTCGTCATTCAAGGCTGCATCAATCCCATTCAATAGCTGGCCGGCTGTATTCAACACCCTGTTGGCTGTTTCATATTTAGCCTTATTGACCGGATTGGCTTGTTCGATATTTGACAATCCATTCCACCATTCATCCACATTCATTTGCTTGTCTTCCACATTCATGATTGCCTGGTCTACCTTTTCCTGGGGCTCAGCACCCGGAAAGAGATCAATCAGTGGAAGGGAGCCACTGGTTTCGGAAGAAAACTGAACCCTGAAACCTCCTACCCAGAGTGCGATCTGGTGTTGAGGCCTTTTAAACTTAAACGATTTGCCAAACCTCGGACCAAAGACAAAGGTCTTGACAGGTTTGTCTAACGCATCGATATCCGTCCATGCAAAATTCATATCCAATGCAATCCAGCCTCCGCCTACACCCATGGTAGGTGTGATTCCTAGACCCATCACCGTACCATTAAAGTCAGCTGTTGTACCAAAGGAGGCTACTTCATTCCACACATTAGAGGTATCCGGTAGAAAAATACCTGCTCCGATTTTGGTGGATGATTGCACTTTGCCTAGAATCCCATATACATTGAGAAAAGGTAAAACCCATACGTCTGGTCTGATGTTGAGGGCACTAGCTTGTGATATCGCTTCATCAATACGGATGATTTCATCAATATTGAATTGGGGTCCTCCGTTGAAGCCAACCATGATATTATTGATCACCAGTTCTGATTCCTGTGTGAGGTAATTGACACTGAGGCCTGCAGAATAAGGAAGGTCAAATCCCAGGGCGGCAGCCTTTTCACCCCAGATTGGCAGTGCGTAAGGATATGGGGTTGTCTTGAGGCTATCGATCAGTTCCTCTTGCTTTTCACCAACCGGCTTATTGGTATACACCTGGGCCTCGAGCACGCCCAAGAGTGAAAAACCAAGAATGAAGGAAATAAGGGTCTTTTTCATCCTGCTTAATTTTCGCCCCAAAATAGGCATTCTCGTTGCAACGAGCAGGTTTTCCGGAACATCTGGCAGGATGATCCTAATCATCTAACCGGAACCTTAAAATGAAAAAGGTCGCAAATTTGCGACCCTTTTAATAATCTATCCTGGCCGTTGCCGGAGCTTTAGAAAAGTGAAACGCTTTTCACTTTTCACTTTTACCAATCTGGTTTTTAATCGCCTGGATCAATTGCGAAGGATCCCCTGGGCGGTGGATCATTTTCTTGATGTGATCCCGCATCAGCTGCTCATGTTGGAAAGCCTGCTGGTATTGCGGATCTGAATTCACTTTCTGAAGAAATTCATCCCTGGTTTGCGGATCCAGGGCCTGGTCGAAGTACATCCCTACTTGCTTTTGCAATTCATCCTGTTTGTCAATGTTCTTCATGAATTCCGCTGTTTAATATTCCTGATTCCGGAGGAATGGATATTTTAAAAATGAATAATTATAATCCTTTTGTTTTCTCAGGTTTTATTCTTCTTCTGTCTGGTCCTTGGTTTTAGCGGGGGCGCCTCGTTTCAGTTTCTTTTGCCCTCTGAAATCGGTATAACCGTGCTCCTGGGCATACTTCGTCAGCTTCTCTTTCAATAGGTTCCGGGCTCTGAACAGTCTTGACCGCACCGTACCGATGGGAACATCAATGATAGCAGCTATCTCCTCGTAGGTAAAGCCTTCGATGTCGCATAGCAGGATGACGGTCCTGAAATCGAGCGGGAGACTGTTGATAGCAGAGGTCACTTCATCACCCATCATGTGGAGGAATATCTCCTCTCTCAGGTCGCTATACCCTGATACGCGGTCGTCATCGGTATCATGGAAAGCAACAATGTCCTCAAAATCAACCTTGGTGGGCTGCTTGACCTTCTTCCTATATTCGTTTATATAGGCGTTCTTGAGGATTTTAAACAACCATGCTTTTGCATTAGTTCCTTTCTCGTACTTATCTATAAACCGGTATGCCTTGAGATAGGTCTCCTGGACCAGGTCATCGGCATCCTCCTGGTTGTACGTGAGGTGATAAGCAAAGGTCTGCAGGGCTCCTACATGGGGCAAGAGCTCTTTTTCAAAGATGCTGTCGTATTGCGAATTGGCGGGTTTTTTCGGCATTTGATCCCTACAGGTATTAATCAACGGTGAAAGTATGAAAAAACGAAAAGAGGCTATGTAAGGTTGTAGATTTTAAAATTTCAGGCAGGGGTATAAAATTCTGTACCGCTGGATTAGAATAGGAGCTCAAGATCTTGAG
>DATHZY010000241.1:0-18722 GCA_035458325.1 Saprospiraceae bacterium
AACGGGTCATCGTGGAAGATGTGAATATTGTAAAGAAGCACAGGAAGCCAACCCAAAACACACCAGGTGGAATTGTTGAAATTCCAGCCCCAATCCATGTATCCAATGTAATGTTGGTGGATCCTAAATCAGGTGAACCTACCCGCATCGGCCGTAAAGAGGTTGATGGCAAGCATGTTCGCTATTCAAAAAAATCAGGAGAAATCATTAAGTGATGAGCTATACACCGAGATTAGAGCAATATTATGATGCTGTTGTGGCCCCTAAACTCCTTGAGCAGTTTGGGTACTCCTCAAAGATGCAAATTCCCAGGCTGGTGAAAATCAGCATTAACCAGGGAATCGGGCAGGCTACTCAAGATAAGAAACTGGTAGATGTCTACCAGACAGAACTAACCACCATTGCGGGCCAGAAAGCTGTTGCCACCATCGCCAAGACTTCCATCTCCAACTTTAAGCTGAGAGAAGGAATGCCCATCGGCGTGAGAGTAACCCTTCGCCGTGATCGGATGTATGAATTCCTTGATCGTCTGATCACAGTAACCTTACCACGGGTTCGTGACTTCCAGGGAATCAACGACAAGAGCTTTGATGGCAGAGGTAACTACTCAATGGGTGTTACCGAGCAAATCATATTTCCTGAAATTGACCTTGACAAAATCACCAAGATCAATGGTATGGATATCACCTTCGTGACCACAGCCAAGACTGACGCAGAAGCTTTCGCCCTGCTGAAAGAATTGGGAATGCCTTTTAAAAATCAGAAAGCTTAATTCAACACCGCTATGGCAAGAGAATCATTAATAGCAAGAGAGGCCAAAAGAGTCAGACTGGTGGCCAAGTATGCCGATGTTCGCAAGACACTCAAGGCAGAAGGCAAATGGGATGAACTGGATAAATTACCACGTAATTCCTCCAAGAAGCGCCTCCACAACAGGTGCAAACTGACAGGTCGCCCGAAAGGATACATGCGCAGGTTCGGCTTGTGCAGGGTCAAGTTCAGAGACATGGCACTTGAAGGTAAATTGCCGGGTGTAACCAAGGCAAGTTGGTAATCAGAAATAGCAGAACAGAATAACATATTCATATTTAAGTATTCATGGCAATCACAGATCCAATAGCAGATTATCTCACCCGCATCCGGAATGCCCAACAGGCAAGGCACAGGGTGGTGAGTATACCAAATTCCAAGCTGAAACGTAAGATCACAGAGATCCTCTATGAGCAAGGGTATATTCTTAAGTATACATTCCAGGGAGAAGGTAAAGAAGCTGTCATCACCATCGCGATCAAATACGATCCTGAAACCAAATTACCGGTGATCAGGGAACTGGGCAGAATGAGTAAGCCAGGTTTGCGGATGTTCGTATCGCATGGAGAACTACCTCGTATCATCAATGGTCTGGGCGTAGCGATCATATCCACATCACATGGACTGATGACCGACAAGGAAGCGCGCAAGCAAAACCTTGGTGGAGAGTGCCTCTGCTATATATACTAGTGAAAAGACAATTAAGTATTAATCAATAAAATATAAAGATCGTGTCTCGAGTAGGTAATTTACCGGTCAGTATGCCAAAGGGAGTTGATATCAACTTCACCAAAGGCAACGTGGTCACAGTCAAAGGACCCAAGGGATCCCTGAGCGAACAAATCGATCCGGATATCACCATCAAGATGGTGGACGGTGAGATGACTTTTGCACGTCCTACAGATCAAAACCGCCATAAGGCACTCCACGGATTGTCAAGGGCCCTGGTCAATAATATGATCGTTGGCGTCACAGATGGTTTTACAAAAACACTTGAACTCGTGGGTGTGGGTTACAGGGTAACTAATACGGGAAATCTCCTGGAGATCATCGTTGGTTATTCCCACCCGATTTACTTCTATGTACCGAATGAGATCAAGGTAGAAACCAAGTCTGAAAAAGGTTCTAATCCAATGATTATCCTTTCTTCTACCGACAAGCAATTGCTCGGACAGGTTGCCGCCAAGATCAGGGCATACAGGAAGCCTGAACCATACAAAGGAAAGGGTATCAAGTACTCTAATGAATTAATCAGAAGAAAAGCCGGTAAGACTTCCGGTAAAAAATAACAAGAGCTAAATCGCTCCAATTATGGCACTAACAAAAACCGCAAGACGCAAACGCATTCATATGCGTATCCGCAAAAAAATGGAAGGCAGCAGCACGCGTCCACGTCTTTCTGTATATCGCAGCAACAAACAGATCTACTGCCAGTTGATTGATGACAGCAAAGGCACCACCCTGGCTTCCGCTTCTTCAACTGACGAAGCTGTATCCGGCGCTAACAAGTCTGAAATGGCCAAGAAGGTAGGTGAATTGATTGGCTCAAGAGCGCAATCCATAAATATTTCAGAAGTCGTCTTCGATCGCGGAGGATACCTCTTCCATGGCAGGGTGAAAGCACTGGCAGAAGGAGCAAGAAGCGCAGGACTCAAATTTTAATCCAAATTTCAACAAGGAGCAATCGTGAAAGAAACAACAGGCAGAGTAAAAGCATCTGAGACCGAACTCAAGGACAAAATGGTCGCTCTCAACCGGGTAGCGAAGGTTACCAAGGGTGGTAGGACATTCTCCTTTGCCGCTATCGTAGTGGTAGGGGACGGTCAGGGTACCGTAGGCCAGGGATTAGGTAAGGCACGTGACGTTAGCGAAGCTATCGCCAAAGCCATTGATGATGCCAAGAAGAACCTCGTCAAGGTGCCTATTCACAAAGGAACGATTCCGCACATGCAACTCGGCAAGTACGGTGCAGGAAAGGTGATGATCAAGCCGGCATCAGACGGTACCGGGGTTATCGCCGGAGGTGCTATGCGTGCTGTACTGGAAAGCGCCGGTATACATAATGTATTGGCTAAGTCCATGGGCTCTTCAAATCCGCACAACGTTGTGAAAGCAACGATCAATGCGCTGATGTTGCTCAGAAGCCCTCAGACAGTAGCCAAGCAAAGAAAGGTAAGTGTCGATACAGTGTTCGGCCAGCCGGTAAATGTAAATGCTGAAGTAAACGGATAATACACAGAGACATGTCTAAGATAAAAGTAACACAGATCAAGAGCCAGATCGACAGGCCACAAAGCCAGAAGGATACCATGGTCGCGCTCGGATTGGGTAAAATAAACAAGTCAAGAATCCATGAATCGAATCCTCAGATTCAAGGCATGATTGACAAGGTAGCACACATGCTCAAAGTTGAACATTTAGGTTAAGATTTAATCGAAGTATACAATATATATGGATCTCCATAATCTAACTCCTGCAACCGGATCGGTAAAGGAAAACAAAAGGAAAGGACGCGGACAAGGTTCCGGACGTGGTGGCACATCTACACGTGGCCACAAAGGGGCTAAGTCAAGATCTGGCTACAAGTCAAAGAGAGCGCATGAAGGAGGTCAGATGCCTTTGCAGATGCGCCTTCCAAAACGTGGCTTTAAGAATCCAAACCGCGAAGCCTTCACAGCCCTCAACCTGGATCAACTCCAGGCCATGACCGAAAAGCACAATGTCAGTGAGTGGACACTTGAAGCACTTCAGGAATACAATTTTATCACACGGACTGACAAAGTAAAGCTCCTCGGAAGAGGTGCGATCAATGCCAAAGTTAACTTGACTGCTCATGCAGCAAGTGAAGCCGCCCGCAAAGCTGTAGAAGCTGCAGGTGGAAGTATTACTATCGTGTAAGAATATCAGGCAAGCCGAATGAAGAACTTTATCACCACCCTTAAGCATATCTGGAAGATTAAAGAATTACGTAACCGTATTCTTTTTACCCTTTTGATGATTGCCGTTTACCGATTAGGTTCCCGGATCGTTCTTCCAGGCGTGGTGCCTTCTGTCCTGGAAAACTTCAATTCCAACAGAAACAGCAATGACCTCCTGGGCCTTATCAACGTGTTTACAGGTGGCGCATTCAATAATGCAGCCATCTTTGCATTGGGGATCATGCCCTATATCACCGCCAGCATTATTATTCAGTTGTTGGGCTTTGCAGTACCTTATTTCCAGAGACTACAGCAAAAAGAAGGGGAGTCTGGCCGTAAGAAGATCACCCAGTTGACCAGGCTGCTCACCGTAGCGATTACGCTTGTTCAAGGAGGTGCCTACCTCACATATATCAAGAGTGTTGGGGCTATATCTCCCAATATCCCTGTCAGTATTTTCTGGTTTTCAAGTATAATCATCCTCTCGACAGGTACGATCCTTGCGATGTGGCTCGGTGAGCGTATCACCGACAAAGGGATAGGCAATGGTATCTCCATGATCATCATGGTGGGTATCATCGCAACACTGCCCCAGGCCCTGATCTTTGAGTTTACAGCACAGGTCAACAAGGGAGGACTTTTAACTTTTGTATTTGAGCTCGCTGCCTTCTTTGGGGTGACGATGTTGTGTATCCTGATTGTTCAGGGCGTTCGTCGCATACCTATCCAGTTCGCCAAGCGAATGGTAGGCCGCGGAAATGCCAATATCCCTCAGTCCGGAGCACGGGATTATATTCCGTTGAAAGTAAACGCTGCTGGTGTTATGCCTATCATTTTCGCGCAGGCTATCCTCTTCCTGCCGATGACCATTGCTCAGTACTTTATGCAAAGCGATGGCACAACCGCTCAGACAGGTGGCTTCCTTCGCTCACTCAATGACCCCTTCTCAATGACGACAGCCGTCTTTTCGTTTGTACTCGTTGTTGTGTTTACGTATATCTATACCGCTCTTATTGTCAATCCACAACAGTACGCAGAATACCTTAAGCGTCAGAATGCCTTTATCCCGGGTATCAAGCCAGGGAAGGATACGGCAGACTTCATTGACAATATTACGACGCGCGTTACTTTACCGGGAGCCTTGTTCCTGGGTCTGATCACCATCCTGCCGAAATTTGCCTTCAATGCAGGGGTTAACCAGGGTTTTGCCATTTTCTTTGGCGGTACTTCCCTCTTGATCCTCGTAGGTGTTGTCCTTGATACACTCCAGCAGGTGGAATCCCATCTCCTCATGCGCAAGTATGATGGTCTTGTAAAGTCAGGTAAACTCAAAGGACGTAGCGGTAGCGGAATGCAGATCGGAGCCAATATGTAACCCTTATGGCACGCTGCAATTTCTTCTTTTACCATTTTTCATCCTGATCCTGATTTCATGCCCATAGGATCACGTTTTCACTATAAGACCCCGGAGGAAATAGAAATCATCAGGAAGAACTGTCTTCTTGTAAGCGCTACACTCGCCGAGGTTGCCACACATATCAAGCCGGGAATTACCGGTCTGCGACTGGATGAAATTGCTGAGGCTTTTATCAGGGATCACGGAGCTGAACCTGCCTTTAAAGGGTATCCCGGAAGTCTTTCTGATTTTCCTGCCTCCTTATGCATTTCCTTTAATGAAGTCATTGTCCATGGTATTCCTGACAAGACAGAAGTGAAGGAAGGAGATGTTGTTTCTGTTGATTGCGGAGTGAAGATGAATGGATATTTCGGGGATGCGGCTTTTACCTTCGCCGTTGGCGAAATCCATCCTGAAGTGCTTGACTTACTGGTGACCACCCGGGAATGCCTGGACCTGGCCATACAACAGTCAGTCGCGGGTAATCGGATCGGAGATATTGGCTACGCTGTTCAACAGCATGCAGAGGTCAAGCATAATTTCGGAGTCATCAGGGAGATGGTAGGCCATGGAATCGGCAAGAAGTTGCATGAACCCCCTGAAGTCCCGAATTACGGGAAAAGAGGGAAAGGCCCGATGCTCCATGAAGGATTGACCATCGCGATCGAACCGATGATCAATTTTGGGACAAGGGAAGTCGTATTAAAGAAGGACGGCTGGACCCTGACAACAAGGGATTTAAAGCCCTCCGCCCACTATGAACACACGATTGCAGTACAAAAGTCAGCAGCAGATGTGCTTTCTGACCATAAAGTGATCGATCAGGCTATAAAAAATAATGTCAATTTGTCCGAAGTATGGATAAAAAGATAGATATTTGCACTCCAAAATCAAAAAATGGCAAAACAACAGGTCATCAAACAAGATGGAATTATTGAAGAGGCCCTGTCAAATGCCATGTTCAGAGTACGCTTGGAAAACGATCATATGCTGATCGCCACGATCTCTGGAAAGATGCGGATGAATTATATAAGGATACTTCCCGGAGATAAAGTTTCTGTCGAAATGTCACCTTATGATTTGTCGCGAGGCAGGATTACATACAGGTATAAATAATTGACCTTTAGGTCATTAAATATAGAAAAAAATGAAAGTAAGGGCATCTATTAAGAAGAGGTCCGCGGATTGCAAGATCGTGCGGAGGAAGGGGAGACTCTATATTATCAACAAAAAGAATCCAAAATTCAAACAGCGTCAAGGCTGATTAAAACCAATTCAATTATGGCCAGGATAGCAGGTATAGATCTTCCAAGGAATAAAAGGGGCATTATCAGCCTTCAGTATATCTATGGAATCGGCGCAAGCCGTGCCAAGAACATTCTTGAACAGGCTTCCATCAGCGAGCAGGTGAAAGTTCAGGACTGGACGGATGATAATGTGATGAATATCTCCCGCATCGTGCAGGAGCAGTTTAAGGTAGAAGGTGAACTCAGGTCAGAAGTACAACTTCAGATCAAGCGCCTCATGGACATCGCTTGTTACCGTGGCCTCCGCCACCGTAAGGGCCTTCCCGTTCGTGGTCAGCGGACCAAGACCAATGCCCGCACCCGTAAAGGAAAGCGCAAGACAGTTGCCAACAAGAAGAAAGTAACGAAATAATCAGATCCTGATTTCATATCTCTATAGAGTATTATGGCTAAGACAATTAAAAAAGTAGCTAAAAAGCGCAAAGTAAAAGTAGAAGCAGATGGAAAAGCTTTCATCCAGGCTACTTTCAACAATATCATTGTGACGGTGACCAACCGCGCAGGACATGTTATTTCCTGGGCTTCTGCCGGTAAGGCAGGCTTTAAAGGCTCCAAGAAGAACACACCTTATGCGGCACAGGTTGCAGCTTCAAGCGCCGCTCAGGAAGCGTATGATGCAGGTATGCGATCAGCCGAAGTATTTGTAAAGGGCCCAGGTTCCGGACGTGAAGCCGCCATCAGGGCTATTGATGCCGTTGGCGTGCGGGTTTCTAAAATCCAGGATTTAACACCGGTACCACACAACGGATGCCGTCCACCTAAAAGAAGAAGAGTCTGATATGCCATCTATATGGCTGAAGTAGTTTTAATTCCATCTATTCGAAATAATTATGGCAAGATATACCGGACCAACCACCAAAAAAGCCAGAGCCTTAGGCGAAATGATTTTTGGTTTCGACAAGAGCTTCGAGCGTAAGAAATACCGCCCGGGCCAACATGGCAACTCAAAGCGCCGACGTCAGAAATCTGAATACGCACTTCAATTGCTTGAAAAGCAAAAAGCAAAGTATACCTACGGTGTACTCGAGCGCCAGTTCCGCAACATTTTTGAAAAAGCAACTTCAAAGAGTGGTGTTACCGGTACGGTACTCCTCCAACTCCTTGAATCACGTCTCGATAATACAGTATTCCGTCTCGGCGTAGCAAGGACACGCAGGTCAGCCCGGCAGTTGGTGTCTCACAAGCATATCCTGGTCAATGGAGACCTGACTTATGTTCCGTCTTACCAACTCAAACCAGGAGATGTCGTGACGGTCAGGACCAAATCCCAGCATATCGAATTGATCACAGACAACATCGCAGCCAAACCAGATGTCAGGAAGTTCCCTTGGTTAGAGTGGAACCCAGATCGCATGGAAGGTAAGTTCCTGGCCTATCCGGAGCGTGATGATATCCCGGAAAAAATCAACGAACAGCTGATCGTCGAGTTGTATTCCAAGTAAAAACAATTGTGCGATGGTTATACCTTTTCAAACAGGTGTAACCATCGTTCGCGATTATATTATTTCATTTAGAAATTACCTTTATGAGCATCTTGAATTTTCAAAAGCCGGATAAAATATTACTCCAGAAAGCTACTGACTTTCATGGCCAGTTCGAGTTTAAACCGCTTGAGCCAGGATTTGGTCAAACAATTGGAAATTCACTTCGCCGGATTTTGCTCTCTTCACTCGAAGGATATGCTATTTCAGCTATCCGCATTGCCGGAGTTGATCATGAGTTCTCCTCTATCCCGGGTGTCGTGGAAGATGTGGTAGATATCATTCTCAACATCAAGCAGATCCGCCTCAAGAGTGCTGTCAAAGGAGACAAAGCAACAGAACACCAGATCTATATCACGATCAGCGGACAGGATGAATTCAGGGCAAAGGATATTGAGTCAAGGACCAATATGTTCAAAGTCATGAACCCTGAGTTGCTCATCTGCAAGATGGAACCTTCTGTCAATCTCGAACTAGAGATGACCATCACCAAGGGAAGAGGATATGTTCCAGCCGAAGAAAATATGCCAGAGAATGCACCTATCGGAGTGATTCCGGTAGATGCGATTTATACGCCATTAAAGAAGGTTTCTTACCACGTATCCAATACGCGTGTAGGTCAGCGCACAGACTACGAGAAACTTAGTATCGAAGTAGAAACCGATGGCACCATCCATCCGGAAGAAGCCATCAAGGAAGCAAGTCGTATCATGATTCAGCACCTGATGCTGATCACCGATGAGCATATCACATTTGATGACAAGGTAGGTAAGGAAGATGGTATCGTCAATGAGCATATCCTCAGTATGCGTAAGCTCCTGAAGACCTCACTCGAAGATCTCGATCTGTCAGTACGTGCATACAATTGCCTCAAGGCAGCTAAGATCAATTCGCTCGCAGAACTGGTGAAATTTGACACGCATGAGCTTTTGAAATTCAGAAACTTCGGTAAGAAATCACTGGTAGAAATTGAAGAACTTCTCCAGATCAAGGGCCTTACATTTGGTATGGACCTTTCGAAGTATAAACTGGACGAGGAATAATTCAATCACTTATCAATAATCAATTGCAGTAACCTGAGGCTGTTGCCGGGTGCTGCGGAGTCCATAAATCGTTAACCAATTTTTTTTAGGTCATGAGACACGGAAAAACAATAAACCACCTTAGCCGGAAAGCAGGCCACAGAGCTGCTTTGATGATGAACCTGAGCCTCGCGCTCATTCAGCATAAGCGGATTTTTACTACTGTGGCAAAAGCCAAGGCCCTGAAGAAACATATTGAGCCTTTGATTACAAAGTCAAAAAGCAACACTACACACAACAGGAGGGTTGTTTTCTCTTATCTCAGCAACAAGGAGGCCGTGGCTGAATTGTTCTCTACAGTGGCAGCCGCAGTGGCTACACGTCCCGGAGGATACACACGCGTCATCCGCACCGGTTTCCGTAAAGGGGACGGCGCCGAAATGGCC
The DNA here is from genome assembly GCA_035458325.1 of Saprospiraceae bacterium. GTDB lineage: Bacteria > Bacteroidota > Bacteroidia > Chitinophagales > Saprospiraceae > Opimibacter. The sequence goes on from DATHZY010000241.1 coordinate 9,381, forward strand.
ATGATTGAATTGGTCGATTTCAATGAAATCTACACGAATACCAAGAAACGCAGAAGCGAGAAATCAGCTACCGGCGAGACCAAGACACGTCGCACCAGAAGAGGAAAGGGTAAGGCAGTGGCTGCAGCTACTGCTCCCGCGGCTACCAATACCGCAGCAGACGCTTCTGAGGAAGAATAGCAAATTAGTAATCCAGATATATGGAAGGCCGGACATTTGTTCCGGCCTTCTTTGTTTCTCAGCAGGCGCTGCAGCATTATGCTGGAGTCTGCATACAGGTGACCTGCGCTTATTCTGAAATATATATGAAAGTAAAGCTCTGAAGCCCGCCAACATGATCAATTGCGACCGATTATATTTTTTCCTATATATTTGTCCCCCTGAATGTAAGTGTTAACACATGCCATCTGATTCAGCGGCCCAAAAAGCCATCCTCCTCCTAGAAGACGGAACATATTTCGAAGGTAAAGCCGCGGGTTATCCTGGTACGGCGACCGGTGAGATTTGCTTTAATACCGGTATGACCGGTTACCAGGAAATTTTCACGGACCCGTCCTACGCCGGTCAGATCCTGGTGACAACACATGTCCACATAGGTAACTATGGTATCAAGGATATAGAAGTCGAAAGCGGACATATCCAGATCAATGCACTGGTTTGTAAAACCTTTATAGATGAATACAGCCGGTCAATGGCCGACAAATCCATCCAGGCCTATTTTGAGGAGCAAAAGAAGCTTTGCATCTATGGAGTCGATACACGCGCCATCGTGCGTCATATCCGCAGCAAAGGAGCCATGAACGCCATTATCAGCAGCGAGGTAACCGATCTGAATGAATTGAAGAAGTTGCTTGCCGCAGTGCCTTCTATGGAAGGACTCGAATTGAGCTCCACCGTCACCACCGATCAACCTTATGTGGTTGGTAAAGATGACGCACCTGTTCGCATATCCGCGATCGATTATGGAATTAAGACCAATATTCTAAGGTGTCTCACAGAAAGAGGATGCACGGTAAAAGTTTTTCCAGCTACAGCGACGTACGAAGAAATCATGGCCTTTCAACCCCATGGCGTGTTTTTGTCAAATGGACCGGGTGATCCTGCTGCGATGGGGTATACCCATGGCGTGATTAAGAAAGTCGTAGACTCCGGAATGCCTTTGTTTGGTATTTGCCTCGGCCACCAGCTTCTTGCCCTTTCCCAGGGAATCTCCACGTACAAGATGCATCACGGACATCGGGGAATCAACCATCCTGTGTTAAATGTATTGACAGGCAGATCCGAAATCACCAGCCAGAACCATGGCTTTGGAGTGTCTCCAGAGGCAATGACAAAACAAAAGGACATCGTTGAAGTAACGCATGTGAATCTCAATGATCAGACAGTCGAAGGACTCAGGATTATAGGCAAACCAGCTTTCTCCGTCCAGTATCATCCTGAATCCTCTCCAGGTCCACATGATTCAAGATATCTTTTCGATGAGTTTATTCAATTGATGTCTTCCACAAACTAATCACTCACATCTCACAATTCACAACTCACGTTCATGAGCGCAATCGTAGACATCATCGCAAGGGAAATCCTTGACAGTCGTGGTAATCCCACCGTTGAAGTTGAAGTCATCACGGAATCCGGCCACATGGGTAGGGCAGCAGTACCCTCAGGGGCATCTACCGGCAAGCACGAAGCAGTAGAGTTGAGAGACGGTGATCCAACCCGATATCTGGGCAAGGGCGTACTGGATGCATGCCGTAATGTGGAAGAAAAGATAGCAGAACAAATCATCGGTATGGATGTATCGGAGCAGCTAGAGATTGACCAGGCCATGATTGATCTGGATATCAACCTCAATAAATCAGGTATCGGTGCAAACGCAATGCTTGGTGTCAGTCTAGCCGTTGCCAAGGCTGCCGCATCCCTGCACAGGCAACCATTGTTCAGGTACATCGGTGGTGTCAATGCACACATACTTCCCGTACCTATGATGAATATCCTCAATGGGGGTTCGCATGCTGACAATAGCATAGACTTCCAGGAGTTCATGATCATGCCGGTCGGCGCAGATCATTTCAGGGATGCACTCCGGATGGGGGCTGAAGTATTCCATCATCTAAAGAAGGTGCTGCATGCTTCAGGGTACTCCACCAACGTTGGTGATGAAGGTGGTTTTGCACCAAATATCAAATCCAATGAAGAAGCTATTGAGATCGTCCTCAAGGCAATTGAAAACGCAGGTTACCGCCCGGGAGATGATATGGTGATCGCCCTCGACGCAGCCGCATCTGAATTCTATAACGAAGAGGAAAAGCTCTACATCTTCAAGAAATCCAATGGGATGAAGAAGACCTCCGAAGAAATGGTTGAATACTGGTCTGCCTGGTGTGATAAGTACCCGATTTTTTCTATTGAGGATGGATTGCATGAAGATGATTGGGCAGGGTGGGGTAAACTCAATACTGCGCTGGGCCACAAGGTCCAGTTGGTAGGAGATGATTTGTTTGTCACAAATGTAGATCGTCTTGCACTCGGTATTGAAAGACAAAGTGCCAACAGCATTCTCATCAAGTTGAATCAGATAGGAACACTTTCAGAGACGATTGATGCGGTGCATCTTGCTACCCGGAACGGATTTACATCCATCATCAGCCATAGAAGCGGCGAGACAGAAGATGTTACCATTGCGGACCTGGCTGTAGCCCTCAATACTGGCCAGATTAAGACTGGTTCATTGTCCAGGTCTGACAGGGTCGCTAAATACAACCAACTGCTGAGAATCGCCGATATCCTTGGCGATTCTGCCTTCTATCCTGGAAAATCGCTTTTAGGCAAATAACCCGGTACAACCATAACAACAGGTGTAGCCCTTAATGTACAATCTCATTGAGGGCACCGTTAGACCCTCAAGCAACCGCACCACCTAATGCAAATGCCATTGGATGGAGTTCTCTCCGCCAATCACCGTAATACTTCACCCGGACTGCCGTTGCAGGAGTTTGCTCCTGCAACCACCGAAATGCCTTATCCAAACCGTCAGCGGATAGAGATATCTCTCTCAGTCCCCGAATTCCTTTGGGATTACTTCCAATTCCTTGGCATAGTCCTTGCTTATAAATAAGTATCCCATCTTTTATCACTCTTCCCATAGAGCATATCGTCTATTTCAACTTTAATCCCTGGACACGGGGACAGAAGCTGATCGGTCATGCCTACCAGGGGTGCTGATAAGCCTGTCCCCTTTTTCCAGCTGCAGCCATGTTTGGTCAGGTCGGTAATATGAATTATCTTTCGGCCTTTACAATCAGGTCTCAACTACATGAAAAAACTAATTCATCTTCGGCAGGTGATTGCGGAGTTAATTGCTGCCGGCTGGCTCAATAAATATTCTGTTTCCGCAGGATTATTTGTAGTGTGGATGTTGTTTTTTGACAAACACAATTTTTTCACCCAATGGAACCTCAGGCGGTCGGTCCATCATCTGGAAACTTCAATTGAAGATTACCGGGAACAGTTGGCAGACGCGGAGGCAGCCCACAAGGATCTGATGAACAACAAGGAAAAGTTTGCCAGGGAGAAATACCTGATGCACAGGCCGGATGAAGATGTTTTCTTGTTTCAATAACTGACAGAAGTATCATATAGATTTTATGAGTGTACTTGTAGGAAAGGACAGCCGTGTAATCGTACAGGGCTTTACCGGGACGGAAGGATCGTTTCATGCCGGCCAGATGATTGAATACGGCACCAATGTCGTAGGCGGGGTGACTCCGGGTAAAGGAGGGCAAATGCATCTTGATCGTCCGGTATTTAATACCGTGCAGCAAGCAGTCGAAGCGACCCAGGCCAATGTCTCCATCATATTTGTTCCCCCGGCATTTGCTCCGGATGCCATCCTGGAAGCAGCGGAATCCGGTATCAAGGTGATCGTCTGCATCACGGAAGGAATTCCTGTTCAGGACATGATCCGGGTGAAAGATTATATCAACAAATCAGGATGCCGTCTTATCGGACCTAACTGCCCGGGTATTATCACGCCTGGTGAAGCCAAGATCGGTATCATGCCCGGATTTATCCACAGACCCGGTACTATTGGTATTGTCTCAAGATCAGGCACTTTGACCTATGAAGCGGTTGACCAGGTCACCAAGGCAGGACTGGGCCAGTCAACATGTATAGGTATCGGCGGTGACCCGATTTGTGGCACCACGACTCTTGAGGCTGTGCAATTGCTGATGGCCGACCCAGGTACAGAAGGTATCATCATGATCGGTGAGATAGGAGGTAGTATGGAATCAGATGCAGCATACTGGATCAAGGAAAACGGGACTAAACCAGTAGTTGGGTTTATCGCAGGAAAGACGGCACCCAAGGGTCGCAAGATGGGACATGCCGGTGCCATTATTGGAGGCAAGGCCGATACTGCAGCAGCTAAAATGGAAATACTCGCGGAGTGTGGTGTCCATGTAGTAGAGTCACCGGCTCAGATTGGCGCTACCATGGCACGGGTCTTACTCAACAAATAATACATTTGCTGACCTGATCAGCATCCATATCCATATACTTAACAGCATCACCCTATCATGATTCAACACCAACTATTAGCAGGCAAGCGGGGCGTCATCTTTGGTGCCCTCGATGAGAGTTCAATAGCCTGGCACGTAGCAACACAATGTGTAGCAGAAGGTGCAAAAATCACCCTGACCAATGCGCCGGTCGCCATGCGTTTTGGTACGATCCAACAATTGGGTGAGAAGTTGAATGCAGAAGTGATTTCTGCTGATGCCACATCCACCGAAGAACTAACAGCACTATTTCAAAAATCAGTTGAGGTGTTGGGCGGTCCACTCGATTTTGTGTTACACTCGATTGGGATGTCCCTCAATGTCCGTAAAGGCAAGTCCTATACGGACATCAATCACGAGTGGATGCACAAGACACTTGACATCAGTGCCATGTCTTTTCACCGGATGATGCAGGTATTGTATCAGACAGATGCAATGGCAGATGGTGGCTCTATCCTCGCTTTAACCTATATCGCTGCTCAGCGTGTTTTTCCAGACTATAGTGAAATGGCGGATGCCAAGGCGTTGCTTGAATCTTTTGCTCGTAGTTTTGGCTATCATTTTGGTGTGAAGAAGGGAGTCAGGGTAAATACAATTTCACAATCACCCACTCGCACGACAGCGGGCAGTGGTGTCAAAGGTTTTGATGATTTCTTTTCCTACGCGGAGACGATGGCTCCGTTAGGCAATGCTTCAGCTGAAGATTGCGCCAGGTATTGTGCCTGTATGTTTTCAGACTACACAAAGGCCGTCACCATGCAAAACCTCTTCCATGATGGAGGCTTCAGTTCTATGGGGGTTAATCCCGCGGTATTGAGCAAAGAATAGCATAACTTAGCTATTGTGCGTTATACCTTGTGCATGTACCATCTTTCCCGTTTTTATTTCTGGTTTGTCTTTGGATTCCTTTCGGTGGTCACAACGGTCAGCGCCCAACAGAATGATCCTGAACTCCCGATCGGCAGTACCCGTCAGGATACCGTGTTGGAGCAGGGGATATTGCCCCTGGACACCGCCGTGCCAATGACCTACGTCCTTATCAGTAATCCAGATCAACAATTTACTTTCTCCGATACATTTCAGTGGGAGGATAATAAGCATATCCCAATTCTTGGTTACCAGGCTCATCTTGGTAACCTGGGCTCAGCAACAAGGTCCTTAGCCCCCAATATCAACAATGCTATCGGCTTTCATACTGGCTGGACACAATATGACCCTTATTATCTCCATCAGGAGTCATTCAGATATTACAACCAGGATGTACCGGTCAGTCAGATTAAATATTCCCAGGCCGGCCAGGAAGACACCTATCTCACCCTGGATTTTGGCAGAAGCTTTGCAAGGGGTTTCAATCTGAGTGTAGCTTACAGGCGCATTAACCAGGTAGGTGAGTTTTTTCACCAGCGGCAGAAGGACACAGGCTTTAGTGTTGGTCTCTGGCATGATGCTCCCTCAGGAAAGTACGATGCCTTTTATAATTATCTCAACAATGCTGTCGTCGTAGAAGAGAATGGTGGAATATCTGATCCGGATTCTATTGGCCGGCCTAATTTTCCTGACTTCAGTATTCCTGTGTATGTGACCAGCGGTATCTCCACCCATAAGCAACGCTCCTTCCTTACGAAACAGATTCTCCACCTGGTCCCGGATTCTGCCAGTTTCGGAATGGACCTTTGGTTGAAAGGTTCGTTCTCTACCGGACTCTATAAGTTTGTGGACGAGCTTGCTACGGATACCTCATCCTATTACGGACCTGAATACTCTTTGGATGAGCGTGGTTTACGACAGTATACTTTTCTGACTGAGAATGTGTGGAGTTTTGGTGTGTCCTTACCATGGAAAGCAGCTCATTCTACTTTGAATGCTTCTTTAAAATACAGAGGTATTTTATTGCAACAGGAGCCCACAGAACGAAATATTACTGAATTATATCTCGATGCATCTGGTGCATTCCAATGGATCGAACCACTAAAGTTGAAGGGCGAATTGTCCCTGGGATTAGGTCAGGCACAAGGGGTTTTTTCGTTCCATGCGGAAGCCGATCTTAAGACCGGTATATTAGGGCATTTACTAGGGTACTGGTCCATTGCGTCAAGGAAGCCATATATGGTAGAATCCAGCTTGTATGTCAGTCAACAGCTGGTTTATCAGACAGATTTTCTCAATCCTTTTACAAGTGAATTTGGCGTGACATGGGATCTGCGTAAACAAAAGATGCAGGCTGGCGTCAAGTGGTTGTTGTTTGATAATTATATCTACTTTGATGCCATCGCATTTCCTCAGCAGCGGGAAGGTTCATTCTCGCTCCGTCGATTGTTCCTGACCAAGGAGTTTGATTTTAAAAAGGTAGGATTTAAAGGAAGTATTTTCTGGCAGCCAGACTCTCCGGATGAAATTGCGGTGCCTGATTTATGGTATTCGGCTAGCCTGTATGGACGCATTAATATTTTCGATAAGAAGGTGGTGCTGATGCCAGGTGCGGATATGACCTACAATGGTGGGTTCAATGGGATCAGCTATTTCCCGGTCAACGGACGTTATCATCTGACGGACGGAGCGGATATACCCGAGTCACTCAGGATCGATGTGGGCATTGGCCTGCAGATCAGATTTATAAAAGCCTTTGCCCGCATGGAAGACATCGTCGGCTTGTTTAAAGACAGGATCCTCTACCAGGCGGACTTGTATCCGCACTACAGGGGATATTTCAAGTTTGGGATAGAAGCTGGCTTTTTTAATTAAATCCGGGCAGCGTTTAAACACATGTAGGTATTTTGTGTTAGTAAAAGCCAAAGTATCTGATTGTTCTATTAAACTTCTAATCTAATATCTCCAAAAATGAAAATGAACTTCTTCTCCCTCTTGTGTATTGCCGGACTTAGTTTGGTTGTATCGGTTGCCAATGCCCAAACAGATAAGTCCACCAGACCAAGTCCCCCTGTAGAAATAAAGGACAAGATTCAAGGAGCTAGTGTCGCCATCAACTATTCAGCTCCATCCGTAAAAGGCAGAACTATTTGGGGCGATCTGGTGCCATACGGTAAGGTCTGGAGAACAGGTGCTAACGAAGCTACCACCTTTGAAACCGACAAGGACATCATGATCCAGGGCCAAAAGCTGCCTGCCGGAAAATATGCTCTTTTTACCATCCCGGGAGAAACCGAATGGACATGGATATTTAATTCTGTTTGGGATCAATGGGGCGCTTACAAATATGATGAATCCAAAGATGTCCTTCGGGTTAAAGCTGTGCCACAAAAGTCTCCTGTTTTCAATGAGCAATTCAGAATCGACATTGCAGATGAAAAAGTAACGCTGTCCTGGGAGAATCTTCAGGTCAGTCTATAGGCTCAACAGAGCATCACCATCTTTTAAAAAAAAGCCCGCAGATTTTTCTGCGGGCTTTTTTTTAAAGGGAAACTTAGCTTATTCAATGTGTGCGCTTCACTTTCAACCATGCCTTTATAAAGTATAGTTCGGACTCAGCAGATCATCACGTTGTGCATAGAAGTCATTGATATATTTCACCACATCATCAGGATCATCCATGATGGGGATCAGGTCAAGATCAGCAGGGTGGATATTGTTTTCCTTCTCAAGCATCACTTCCGTAATCCATGCCTTCAGGCCGGACCAGAAAGAAGTGCCAACGAGAATCACAGGTACAGGTGTTATCTTTTTTGTCTGCATCAGGGTCAATACCTCAAACGCTTCGTCCAGAGTTCCAAATCCGCCTGGTAATACCACAAAGCCCTGCGCATATTTTACAAACATCACTTTACGTACAAAGAAATACCGGTGATTCAGATTCTTGTCGGCATCGATGTACGGATTGTGGGATTGCTCAAATGGCAGGTCAATATTCAAGCCGACAGACACACCCCCTTGAAGGCTGGCCCCCTTATTGGCCGCTTCCATGATGCCGGGGCCACCACCGGTAATAACCCCAAATCCCGCATCCGTCAGTCGCTGGGCTATTTTAACGGCTGTCTGGTAATAAGGTGAATCTGCTTTCGTTCGCGCGCTTCCAAAGATTGAAATGCAGGGACCGATCCGATTGAGGGATTCAAAACCATCCACAAATTCAGCAATGACCTTAAACATCGTCCACGCATTCTCACCACGGATCTGCGTCCATTGCTTCATCATTTTAGGAGGAATTCCTTCGGCCATGGGTATTCAGTTATGGAGTTTGAAGAATCGTGATCCGAACCTTATCAGGCAAAGGACTATTCGATAGACGCCTGGTAGTTGGTGTATTCTTGTTCGATATAACGCTGCAGATCCCTGAGATCCGTAAAGCGAGAGAGTACCTCTTTCATCTCCAGGGATGATTGCGCGGTAGGCAATACAAATCTGTCAATGTCCTGCGCGGAGATGATTTTGCCACCCAGGATGATGAGACGCTCCACTACATTTTTTAATTCCCGGATGTTACCGGTCCACGGCAAGGTCTGCAATTTCTTAATGGCCTTGGCATCAAATTGCTTTTCCGGAATGCCGTAGTCTTTGCAGATTTCTGCGCAGAAATGTTGGATCAACATGGGGATATCTTCTACTCTTTCCTTGAGCGGTGGTACATCAATGATGATGACCGCAAGCCTGTGATATAAATCTTCCCTGAAGCGGCCTGCATCGATGAGTTTACGAAGGTCCTTGTTGGTGGCTGCAATCACACGGACATCTACCCGTATTTGCTTATCTCCACCTACACGGACTATCTTATTTTCCTGCAAGGCTCTCAATACCTTGGCCTGGGCTGACAAGCTCATATCCCCGATTT
>DATHZY010000242.1:0-4294 GCA_035458325.1 Saprospiraceae bacterium
CGAGGAAATAATCTGACAGGGCATTGACTGCTTTCGTTCCTACCCCATTCAGACCTACTGACTTTTTAAAAGCCTTCGAATCGTACTTACCTCCCGTGTTGATCTTAGATACGCATTCCACGACCTTGCCCAAAGGTATACCCCGGCCATAATCACGCACAGTGACTTTTTTGCCCTTGATCTCCACCTCAATCTGCTTGCCATGCCCCATGACATATTCATCGATAGAGTTGTCAATCACTTCCTTGAGGAGCACGTAGATACCATCATCCGGTGTGGAGCCGTCGCCCAGTTTTCCAATATACATCCCCGGACGCATCCGGATATGTTCTTTCCAGTCAAGGGTTAATATGTTTTCTTCGGTGTATTGTGTCATTGCTTATGCTGTAAACAGCAAAGATATGATGGAAAAGGTAAATATGAGAGATTCGTTTCGCACGATGCGTGGAGATTTCGCGTTACTTTTTGCATTGCCCAAAAAGTAACCATGGTTCGACCTGCACGCGCGCAACCATGTGCTACAGCTCACCAACCAAGGCTAGTCACGCTAAAAACTCACTTGATTGTCAGAGCAATAGCTTGGCATCTGTGTCTGCTTGCACGCTTTTTCGCTTTCCAGGTTCTGTTTCTTTCATTTGATTAGTACCCGGGAGTCTTGTCTTTGCATGAATCAGATCAGTGGAGCGGTTCGGACAGTTTAGCGTGACAGATTACTACCTATTCGAAATGATTTCAAAGAGGTCATCATCGCAGTTCAAAGAATTTCGTGTCACAGCCAGTGCCTATTCTAGATGATGTTAACGAGCTTCTTTTGCCCTGGCCGTTGAATGGAGCGCCGTGGTGAGCGTAGTCGAACTATTTTCTCCGCCAACCACCGAGAGACCTAGCGAAATTCAATAGAAAATCCTCTTTGGATTCCTGATTGGATTCCTAATGGCTGGCGGCGAGAACGCCATCCAGCGGCGATTTTATTATTTACCCCCATTTAGGGGGCAAGGGGGTATAGGTTAATTATTCCTCGCTGTCTCAGGCGACGTCCGGTGGAAGAACGTAGGGAATGAAGCGCTGGCGCTGTGCTGGAATCCCCGGTCAGAGGTCTCCAGGAAACGGTAATGGCGCACGAAGTTCTTGAAAAAAGCGACCAATTGCTCCGCAGGGATATTGCGGCTGTTGGGTTTCGGGAAGAAAGCGAGATTGGAGATGGTGCCATCCGGATTGAAATAAATATTCATCCACAACTTGGCACCTTTGATATCAAACTTGATATCTGCGGCATAATCTTCAATGTCCATCAGGAATTCACTCCAACCTTTAAAGGCCTGATTGAGGTTGTTATTGTACACAGACATGAACATTTCAGGATGTTGCTCTGAAAGCTCCAGGTACCTGTCTTCATATTCCCCAATGAGGAATACCTCAGGTATACCTGTGGACTGGACGTGCGATTGGGCGTGAGCGCTATCCAGAATAAGGATGAGTGTTATGCTTATTAGATACTTCAAGGTTTGCGACTCTTAAACCTAATGATCCCTTTAACGCTCCGAATATATAAAAGTTATTGAAATTGAAGGGTTACAAACTGCGTCATACATTAAATTTATACGACCTTTCAACTTCCCGGGAATTCACCTTAGGGTATCTGACTAATCCCTGAACTGGCAGACCTTTTAATATTACAGAAAATGATAATTGATATAGTGTTGTTAGTCTTTGCGTTAACCGGATTCTGGCTAGGATTCACCAAGGGCATCGTCAGGACGTTGGTCATGGTGGCCGCCTATACCGTGGCGGTGCTCGTCACGCTGAAAATATCCCCCTGGCTGATGGAATTCCTCACCAAAACCCTCCCTATCGGAAAGGTATTTGCACTGATCTTCGGGACAATCGCTATCCTGGTGTCTTTGATTTTCCTGATCCATTGGATAGCAAAGAAAATTGACACCTCTTTCCAGAAAGGCAAATTGAGTGGTTCGGACAAAATAATCGGAGGCATCATCATGCTGATGGTAGGGGTGCTCTTCTACAGCATGGTACTGTGGCCGATCAACCAATTTGAAATGATAGGCGAAAAGTCAAAAACATCCAGCCTCTCCTATAAAACCCTTGAAACAATACCGTTAAAAACCCGGACGTTTGTGGAAGGATTCAAACCACTCTTCAGTCATTTCTGGCAGGTGATGGAAGAAACGATCCAGGAAGCGCAGGACAAAGAAGCACCAGAATAATCATTTCAAAACACGATTAGCAATATTGGCGACCCAGCAGGTACCGGATAAAATACTCATCGAACGCTTTCGCACCGGAAGCGACCGTGATGCATTGGGTACGCTGTTCCTGCGCTACATGGAACTGGTATATGGTGTTTGCCTCAAGTATCTCGGCCAGCCTGAAGCTGCCCAGGATGCCGTCATGGATATCTATGAGCATCTCAACCGCAAGCTTCCCGGCCATGAGGTAGACAATTTCAGTGGATGGCTCTATATGGTCAGCAAGAACCATTGCCTCCAGTTATTACGGAAGAAAAGCAATCTCTTAACAATCTCCCTGGACGATCCGGTTATGCAAAATGGCCGTGAAGCGCATCAGGAAGATGACTTATTTGATTTCAATGTACCGGAAGATATCGCGGACCAGCTCCATCATTGCATTGAGCAGTTGCCCGAAAAGCAACAGTTGTGCATCAGGATGTTTTATTTTGAAAAAAGATCCTATGCCGATATTTGCACGATCACCGAGCTCAACATGGATCATGTGCGATCCAACATACAGAATGGAAGAAGAAACCTGAAGAAGTGTATACAAACCAAACAACGCCTTGGATCAGGAACTGACCTATAAGTGGATACAGGAACGGCTGCGTGAGCTGCACTCGGGTACCCTCTCCGAGCGGGACAGGCTGCGCCTTGTGGAGATCGCAAAGGAGGATCCGTTTGTATCAGATGCCCTGGAAGGTTTCCATGCACATCCGGATGAAGCACATGCGGAACATCTCGAGGCTATCGCGGCAAAAATCAAACAAACTAAACGTGAGCGCAGGAGATGGTTGATGCCTAATCTCACTGTCACGGCCATTGCTGCCAGTATATTACTGATCGTAGCGACCTACGCCGTGATCACCCGGATGGAAAAGAGTGCTGATGAAACCTTGTTTGTTTTTGTGGAGCCAGACTCTCTTGCAAGGCATGACTCACTGGCCGGTGGGATGGCGATGGAGACCACAACGCCTGCTGCTGAAGAAGCCATTAGAAAAATGGATGGTAAAGAAACAGCTACTCCATCAACTGTAAAGGACCAATCTGTTTCTTCACAAACAGAAAGCAAACACGCGAAAGTTCAGCCTGCTCCTGGTGTGGATGCAATGGCCAAAACAGAAACGCCCATCACCGAGTCAGCACCACCATCTGCACAGACATCTGCCCTGCCTGCAGCTAAAGAATCTGCAAAAACAGTATACACAGATGATGAACTAAAAGCGGCTGATGAAGATATCGCAGATCAATCCCAAACAGAAACTGCCAGGGCACAAAGGGATGAAGGCTATTATGCCAATCAGATGAATCCTGCCTTGATGCAAAGTCGCGTCATAGGACATGTAACAGATGCTCAAAGCGGTGCCCCGATCATGTCGGCCAAACTCGCTGTGGACTACAGTAATCAACTCTTCTATACAAATATTGAAGGAGGCTTTGAATTACATATTCCTCAACCGGAGGCTCTTCTGCAGGTTACCTACCCAGGATATGCTGATACATCACTGGTCATCAGGCCTTCTGAAGAAAATCTCGTGGTGGAAATGAAACCCGGCAATATCCTGTCTTCAAATGTTACCGCAGGTGCCAAAACCAAAGGACCGGTGCCTTCAGGCACATTGAATCCAGTCACTTCATTCCATACTTTTTACAATTACATCGCTGCTGCCTCTTCCCTCCAATTGACTTCTGAGGCTTCCTCTGCCCGAAGGAAAGTAACCATTGAATTCACTGTACGGAAAGATGGACGGCCGAAGGATATCAGGGTCAAAGAAAGTTCACGTGACAAGACGTACGATGATGAAGCTAAGCGCCTGCTCGAAAGTGGACCTGATTGGGTTTGCCTGGGGGGTGAGTATCCGTGTACGAGGAGTTATACTTTTTATTTCCGGTAAGTGAGCTATCAGCTGTCAGCTATCAGCTTCCAGTTGTATCTACAACACTTCCAACTCATGAGCTATGATCAACTGTTGGTGCATGATATGCTGTCACAATCCCATAAAGCATGCTATTTGAAGCATTTGCTTAAAATCTATATTTCGGAT
>DATHZY010000243.1:0-8221 GCA_035458325.1 Saprospiraceae bacterium
GTGTTTTGAACACTACTATAGCGCACAATGCCAATGCGCATTTCCGCGCTATCACCAGATCATTAGTATCGATTGTGTAGACACAGGCGATTCCTTTTCATGTTATGAAACGGAAATGCTGATTGAAATGTCAAAACCGTATTTCGATATCCAATTGGGACCGAAGGGCTATGAAGGCAATCACCAGGTATGGAGCTGCAAGAAATGTGGATCCACGTATACCAATGACTGGGAGGATTTCAGCATATCAGTCAGCCGACGAACGATGAAGGCAGTGGATACTAAAGTGACTATGACCGGTCAGCCTGCTGTAAAGCCGATACCGTTGTTTCTCGGATTGTCAGGACATTCCTTTCCGCCACAGACAGAGATGGTGCCGGTGAGCTATGAGGATTTCGAGGTGTATATGCTGGAGTGAAAGGCTAAGGCTAAGGCTGAGGCGAAGGATGAATTCCCATTTTGCAGACAAATTTCCCCCTTTTGCAGATCATTTTTCCACAGCCTGCGTATGTGTATGACCTTTGATCCATCATCAAAGGAAATACAAGTAAAATGAAAGCAGTTGTCTATGAACGATACGGAACCCCGGATGTACTCCAACTAAAGGACGTATTCAAGCCCTTACCTAAAGCAAATGAAGTCCTGGTCAAGATACACACCACTACCGTCACCGCAGGTGACTGGCGCCTGCGCAAGGCTGACCCGTTTCTCGCCAGGATATTTAACGGCTTGTTTAAACCCACCAGGGTGAAGATCCTGGGATTTGAGCTGGCAGGGGTGATTGAAGAAGTGGGTAGCGAGGTCAGGTCGTTTAAAAAGGGCGATAGTGTATTTGCTTCCTGCGGATTATCCTTCGGAGGGTATGCGGAATACAAATGCCTCCCGGAAAATGATTTGATAGTAAAGAAGCCATCGAATATGTCCTTTGAAGAAGCAGCCACCGTACCCATCGGAGGACTTACAGCCCTAAGGTTTTTGAAGAAGGCGGGTGTAAAAAAAGGAGACAACATACTCATCTATGGAGCATCAGGCAGTGTAGGCACCTTTGCTGTTCAGCTTGGAAAGTATTTTGGTGCCACGGTGACAGCAGTATGCAGCACACCCAATGTGCAACTGGTCAAGTCCCTTGGAGCTGACACAGTCGTAGATTATGTAAAGGAAGATTTCACACAGACAGATTCAAAATATGATGTGGTGTTTGATGCTGTAGGCAAGACCTCCAGATCAGCCAGCAAGAAAATCCTAAAGCCAAATGGCAAGTATGTAACTGTAAAGGGCACTCCTAAAGCAGGACACAATGATCTGTTGTTTCTCAAGGAGCTCATCGAAGCTGGAAACCTAACAACCGTGATTGACAGAAGATATACCCTGGAGCAGATCCGGGAAGCACATACCTATGTGGAAGGGCAGCATAAGAAAGGGAATGTGGTGGTGAATGTGGTGGAAGAAGTATAAAAAAGCTGTCAGCTATCAGCCGTCAGCTATCAGCTATCAGCTGGCTCTTTCTTTGACTAATCTATTTAAGAACAAATCGACTTGCACCATCATGTGTTGAGATGAAAATCATGCCTCCCCGGTGTTTTCGAAATGGAGCCCGTACGGGCGGAATGGAGAAACGCAGGGGTCGGGGGCTATCGTACGCGAACTTAAGTCAACGTAAGCTCAACTTTGCTTTTTTTAAAGACCTTTAAGCTAATTATAGCCCGAGCCACACATCATGAAGAAATCATTCATCGTCCTCATACACCTCGGTTTCTGGGCATGCTATTTCCTGCTCGTATTCATCGTGCTGGCGGTGTACTCCAGGAGTGGAACAGAGGTCAGCAATGCGGAAGGTCGGGTGATGACAGCATTTTACAGTATCCTGCTCTTTGCTTTTATACCATCGGTGATCTCTTACTTCCTGTATTATTTCTTTCTCTTTCCAAGGTATCTTCAGCAGAAGAGGATAATTTCGGCCATCCTGGTGGGACTGTTCATCTCTGTGGTGGCCTCTATCCTGGCGTATATCCTACACAGGTATTTTATCGAGACCGGTCAACTGGCCGATATGGATGAAGGAGGCATCCATGGCAGATCAACCGCTCCCCGTACCCTCATGGTGATGACCTTTATCGGTACGCTCTGCGGCATGGTAGCCCTGGTCATCAAGGGATTTATCACCTGGTTTAATGAAATCAAGCTCAAGGAAGCCCTGACCGAAAAAACACATCAAATGGAAATGGCACTGATCAAATCCCAGCTGGACCCACACCTGCTATTTAACACCATCAATAACATCGATGCCCTGATCCTCAAAGACTCGGTGGTGGCTTCAGAATATCTCAATAAATTATCCGACATCATGCGGTTTATCCTCTATGAAACCAAGGGAGATACAATATCGCTGGCCAGGGAGATCGAGTACATCGATAAGTACATTGCGTTGCAGAAGATCAGGACCGCCAACGAAAATTATGTTCACTTTGAAGTCACCGGTAAGCCGGGCAACAAGATGATCGCGCCCATGGTCTTCATCCCTTTTATCGAGAATGCCTTTAAGCACACGACCAACAAGAAACTGGAAAATGCCATCATGGTGCATATCTTCATCAATGAGGAAACCACCCGACTGGTGTGTGAAAATAAATTTGATCCGAATGCAAACGTCCAACATGACATTGGTGGCCTGGGCAATGAACTCATCCGGAAAAGACTGAACCTCTTGTACCCGGGACAACACCAACTGGACGTGCATAAGACAGATGACCGATATAGTATTAACTTAACCATCCCCAATGGATAAACTGAGCTGCATCATCATCGAAGACGAGCCACTCGCGCTCGAAAAAACAAAGGACTTTGTCAACAAGGTCCCCTTCCTGCATCTGAGTGAAACCTTTGACAATGCATTGACAGGCCTGGCATATCTCAACAATAACAAAGTGGATATCCTCTTCCTGGATATCAATATGGACGAGCTTACCGGAATAGAATTACTTGAAAGTTCAAAGATCAACAGCCAGGTGATCCTCACAACGGCTTACCAGGAGTATGCGCTCAAGGGCTATGAGCTGCAGATCACCGACTATCTCTTAAAGCCCTTCAACTTCAACCGCTTCCTCCAAGCCGTCAATAAGGCGCAAGACAATATAGTCCGTCGCTTCGCGGACGCGCCTCCGGAATTCATCTTCGTCAAGACCGAAAACCGCCTGGAGAAGATCATGCTCAATGAAATCATCTACATCGAAGGGATGCGCGACTACCGCAGGATACACACGATCAACAAAAAGATCATGACCCTGCAGAATTTCAGTGAGTTTGAAAAGTTGATTCCCGCCAGTGTCGTATGCAGGGTCCACAAGTCCTACATGGTAGCCCTCGCCAAGATCGAATCTGTCGAACGGGGCAGGATCAAGATCGGAGATCAGCTGATCCCTATCTCGGATACCTACAAGGATGAATTTTTCCATTTGATCAATAGTCAGTAGCCGTTTCGCAGATCGAAACGGACATCATGCAGACAACCTCCCCTGCTTCGCATAGTAGATTTTAGCACCCTGTCGTGTGCCCATACTTTTGTTGCGTCAATAAGACAAAACAACTAAAACAACAAAAAGTATGAAACATGTATTGCAGTCAGTGCTCGTAACAGGTATAATGTTCCTCTACAGCTTTTCCTTTGGACAATCACAGGAAACCGTATCACCCAACATACGTATTCAAAAGACAGCACAGGAATCCTATGTGCATTTCTTTGTCAATGCGATAGGTACCAACCTGTATTATGGGGATGCCAACAGCGGCCTGGCAGATTTTAAAAAACCTGCCTTGGGAATTACCATCGGCGCTTCTTACCAGGCAGGTATTTCCCGCCATTTTTCAGTGGTCCCCGAGTTGTATTTTATCATGAAGGGAGGTAAGCTGAAAGAAAACAATCCGATCACGGATTTCGAATCAACGCTTCGGATGTATTCGTTTGAGTTGCCGGTCCTGGCGCGTCTACATGTGGGCAAGTTTCACTTCAATGCGGGACCATCGATTGCCTACAATGTGCATGGAACGCAAAAGATCGATGATGTGACCACGGACCTTTCTTTTAAGGATGTCGAAGGAGGCTATAAGCGCTTTGAAGCCGGTGCGCAGGTAGGTGCCGGATACACCTTTATGGTCAAGCAAAAGAAGGTATTCCTGGATATCAGGTACTGCCATGGGCTGACGAACATCTCCAACAGCGCGGAAATGTATAACAGGAGCGTACTGGTCAGCCTGCATATATCTAAAAAGTAAGCTGTCTATTCAGATAAGCTGATCCTATCTGATCCATATCACAAAACATCAATCAAATGAAATCAAACAGAAGTAATGCAATCGCTGCGGGTATCTTATTTATCATAGCGGCGGTTGCAGCCATGACGGGACGGATTTTATACGGCCCTATTTTAACTGATCCGGAATACATCATCAAAGGCACCGCACATGAAGCACAAGTCCTCTGGGGTGCCTTTTTTGAAATCCTTACAGCCTTTGCAGTGATCGGAACACCCGTTGCCTTGTTTCCGGTCCTGAGAAAGTACAATCAAAGTATGGCCATTGCCACCGTGGGATTCAGGCTCCTTGAAGCCACCATGATTATCGTCGGAATCCTGAGCCTGCTGACCATCGTAACCCTGAGTCATCAATTTACAAACGAAATCAACCCAGATAACATCTCCTACTTGTTAGCCGGCAAAACGTTGCTGGCCCTCCAAAACTGGACATTTGCTTTTGGCCCGAATATAGCCTTAGGCCCCAGCACTTTTATGACCGGCTATTTATTATACAGATCAAAGCTGGTACCCCGGTTTATTTCTATCCTGGGGATGATAGGAGGCCTGCTCATTTCTAGCTGCGGCGTGATGATCATGTTCGGTTTGTTTACACAGACTTCTCTCTGGGGAGGGCTGCTGGCGATACCGGTTTTCGTGTATGAGATGAGTCTGGCCATCCGTCTGCTCTCAAGGGGATTTAATAAAACAGAGGTTGAACTGGTGACGGTGCTGAGGTGATTAGTGATCACATAGAGAATCAAAGTTGATTCTTTCATGCTCCCGCGACAAATGCTTATCGTTTGTCGCGGGGGTTTTTTATTTCGATCCGGGATATCATTGATAGGTTGATGAGTTGATTTGTTGATGAGTTTGGAATTCACCCCGCTCGTCAGGAGACGAGCATATATTGCATTCAAGTCAGGGAGATCATGCCGCAGGCTTGATGGCGCAGAAGGCGCCACTTGAACGAGCATACGTTTAATTGCGCCGCAGTCGCAATTAAAATCCACTTTTCACTTTTCACTTTTCACTCTTCACTTAATCATCCCGGGGTTTCGGAAGCATAACGTTTCGAAGAAACGGGCGACTGGAGAACACAGGGATCGTCCGTACGGACGAGGGCAAAAACCGAAGGCAAATGGAAGACAAAAAAAATGGCCTGTCACCAGGCCACTTTTTTTTATGCATATTTCAATGCTGAAATCATTTCACATCAAACCGATCCAGGTTCATCACCTTGGTCCATGCAGCTACAAAGTCTTTTACAAACTTACCTTGCGAATCACTGCAACCATAGACTTCGGCGAGCGCGCGGAGCTCTGAGTTAGATCCGAAGATGAGATCGACACGCGTGCCGGTCCATTTTCGCTCACCCGTCTTGCGATCGCGACCCTCAAATACATCCTGTGCATCTGAAGTTGATTTCCATGTGGTATTCAGATCGAGTAAGTTGACGAAGTAGTCATTGGTGAGTGCCTCCGGATTTTTAGTGAAGACACCGTGTTGCGATTTGTCAAAGTTGGTGTTGAGCACGCGCATGCCACCGACCAGTGCGGTCATCTCAGGCGCTGTGAGTGTCAGCAACTGTGCCTTGTCCACTAACATTTCCTCCGCATTGACAGCGTATTTGGATCTCACATAGTTGCGGACTCCATCTGCAAGAGGCTCGAGGATATTAAATGAATCAATATCCGTTTGTTCCTGGGTAGCATCTGTACGGCCAGGAGTGAAAGGTACTGCCACATTCTGCCCGGCATTTTGTGCTGCTTTTTCAACACCTGCATTACCAGCCAATACAATCAGGTCTGCTATAGAGACTTTCTTGCCATCTGCCTGTGCGCTGTTGAATTCTTGTTGAATGCCCTCCAGCACTGTCAGTACCTTCG
Source organism: Saprospiraceae bacterium (assembly GCA_035458325.1). Classification (GTDB taxonomy): domain Bacteria; phylum Bacteroidota; class Bacteroidia; order Chitinophagales; family Saprospiraceae; genus Opimibacter. Next base: position 6,176 of record DATHZY010000243.1, read on the forward strand.
ACAGTTGAGCAGGATTGTTGACCCTCCAGTCTTTTTGTGGTGCCAGACGAATGCGTCCTCCATTGGCTCCTCCACGTTTGTCGGAACCACGGAATGTTGAGGCAGAAGCCCAGGCTGTGGATACCAGTTCTGAAACAGATAGTCCTGAAGCAAGTATCTTATTCTTCAGCGCAGCCGCATCCTGGTCATTAATCAATGGATGATTGACTGCAGGAACAGGATCTTGCCAGATCAATTCCTCCTGAGGTACTTCTGGTCCGAGGTAACGGGTGATCGGACCCATATCGCGGTGGGTCAGCTTAAACCATGCACGGGCAAAAGCATCTGCAAACTCATCCGGATGCTCGAAGAAGCGTCTTGAAATGGGTTCGTAGATCGGATCCATTCGTAAAGAGAGGTCAGTCGTCAACATAGTCGGCGCGTGACGTAATGATGGGTCATGTGCATCGGGCACGGTCCCAGCTCCTGCTCCGTTTCTCGGCTTCCACTGGAAAGCACCTGCTGGACTCTTCGTTAGTTCCCATTCAAACCCAAAAAGATTCTCAAAAAAATTGTTCCCCCACTTGGTCGGCGTGGTTGTCCATGCACCTTCTAGTCCGCTGGTAATCGTGTCGACGCCATGGCCACTGTTGAAGGAGTTTTTCCAACCACATCCCTGCTCTTCGATGCCTGCAGCGGCAGGTTCTGGTCCAACGTATTTGCCTGGATCGGCTGCACCATGGGTCTTGCCGAAAGTGTGACCTCCCGCAATCAACGCAACCGTCTCTTCGTCATTCATGGCCATCCGGCCAAAAGTCTCGCGGATGTCACGGGCAGCTAATATTGGATCAGGTACACCATTCGGCCCTTCAGGGTTGACGTAGATCAGGCCCATCTGGACTGCGGCAAGTGGATTCTCGAGTTCGCGGTCACCGGTGTAGCGGTTATCCTCCAGCCATTTACCTTCGGATCCCCAGTAAATATCTTCTGCTGGTTCCCAGACGTCCTCTCGTCCGCCGGCAAAACCGAATGTCTTAAAGCCCATCGATTCGAGCGCGCAGTTTCCTGCCAGGATCATCAGGTCTGCCCAGGATATTTTCTTGCCGTATTTCTGCTTGATCGGCCACAGGAGTAAGCGTGCCTTGTCGAGGTTAGCATTGTCAGGCCAGCTGTTGAGCGGCGCAAATCTCTGGGTTCCAAAACCAGCTCCACCACGCCCGTCCGCAATCCGGTATGTGCCTGCACTATGCCAGGCCATGCGGATGAAAAAAGGTCCATAATGACCATAGTCGGCCGGCCACCAGTCCTGGGAGTTGGTCATCAGATCAAAGAGATCCTTCTTTACAGCGTTCAGGTCAAGCGACTTGAATTCTTCCGCATAGTTAAAAGCCTCATCCATAGGGTTTGACAAGGATGAGTTTTGGCGTAGGATGTTCAACTTGAGCAGATTTGGCCACCAGTCACGGTTTCTCGTTCCGGAGCCGGCTACTTGCTTGACCGCTCCACCACTAAAGGGGCACTTGCTTACACTTTCATTCACATCCAAAACCGGGGTGTCTGAAGGAGAATTGTTTTCCATTTTTTATTGATTGTTAGTAGGTTAGTATTGACAGTTGATATTCACCTCTTTTATTGGATTCGTTCCAAATCGGTGGGCCGACAATTTACAGCATTATGGTTAGAATAATGGCCTTACAGGGTAAATTGATATCCAAATTCCAACACCTTGGCGGCCGATTGTGAAACCACGGAAACGGGGGAATGTTTGATTTTTATTAAATGTTTTTCACGATGATCATTTGTCTAGGAGGTGAGGAGCTTATTAGGCTTATAGGCTTATTAGCTTATGGGGAGATAGGTTGATAAGTTGATGGGTTGATAAGTTGATGGGTTGAAAGGTGATTAGATGGGTTTATGAAGTAGCGACCATTTTTCACTTTTCACTTTTCACTCTTCACTTTTCACTCTTCGCTTTATTAGCCCGGGGTTTCGGAAGCACATTGTTTCGCAGAAACATGTGTCTGGAGAACACAGGGAGCGTCCTTACGGACGAGGGCAAAACACCCA
>DATHZY010000244.1:0-17031 GCA_035458325.1 Saprospiraceae bacterium
GTGGATTGACCACATGATATTTAATCAGGTATACCTGTGTGCCTTCTACATAGGTGTCAGCACTCCCGATTTTAATCAGCAGATTGTAGTTTTCTTCCTTTGACTTAGCAAATTTAAAACCATCTACCCCGATGTCCTTGATCAGTCTGTCTACAGGTTTACCATTGATCACATCATGATAAGGAATGAAGCGAAATATGCCATGACGCGGTTCTGTAAACCTTACTTCAATGGTCTCAACAAAATCTGCAGAACCATCGACCGCAAACGTTACAGCGATATCATACCGGGTAATGGTAAAATACTCTGCCTTGACCTGCGCAGTGAATAACCACAAGGGCAGGAACAGCAGCAAAAGACGTTTTGTCATAGTCTCAGAACTGGACTTTTACATTTTGAGTTTCTGCTTCATCCACTTCGAAGTACTCCATTCGGTGGAATCCAAACGGACCTGCAATCAGGTTGCTTGGAAATACTTCAACAGCGTTGTTCATATCCCGGGCAGAGGCATTGTAATACCTACGTGCACGCTGGATACCTTCTTCAAGTCCCGTGAGTGTCGTTTGCAAGTTGAGAAACTCCTGGTTAGCCTTGAGATCAGGATAATTTTCCGCCAATGCAAATACCGACTTTAAAGCGCCGGACAATTCCAGTTCTGCAGCACCGCCGTCTTTACCGCCGACAGACATAGCCCTGCTCCGCAACTCAACAATCTTCTCAAGCGTACCGCTTTCGTATTGTGTATATCCCTTGATCGTGTTGACAAGATTTGGTATCAGGTCATAGCGCTGTTTCAAATAAACGTTAATGGATTTAAACGCCTCTTCAGCTCCGTTGCGCATACGCACGAGCTTGTTATAGGTGCCCATCAGGTAGAAACCAATGAGGACAGCAATAATCAATAAAATAAGTAGTACAGTCATAGCGATTGAATATTCAGATTCAACTCAAATGTACTAAGGAGTTGGGGAACTACATAGATAATAGACGAAGCAGCGGGAGAAAGCGATATATAGGTTTTTCGCCGGAATTAACTCTTTCCCTGCACAAGCACAGCAGTACAGGTAGAGCTCCTTGTTCCTTGTTTCAATGGGGAAAGACACACAAGTTAGCTAATTTCACCGCGCCATGAAGAAAGCCATCCTTGTCGGGGATATCGGATCAACTAAATCAACCTGGGTATACTCCACGGATGTTGAACAGGAATTGCATCTGGGAGGATATAATCCTGTCACCCAATCCGAGAGCCATGGAAACATCCTTTTTGAGTCCTTGCAGACCAAGACGAGAGGCCAGCAATTTTCAAACATATGGTATTATGGCGCAGGGATTATTGACTCCACTGTAGCACAGGTGGTTCATGACAAACTGAAGAGAACATTTCCAGAAAGCATGATCCAGGTATCTTCAGATCTGACTGGTGCGGCCATTGCGGCTTGTGGTTCAGAAGAGGGCACAGTTGCCATCCTTGGCACCGGGAGCCACGCAGCTACGTGGGATGGTAAAAGAATAATAAACCAAGCTGTTTCGCTGGGATACATCCTTGGTGATGAAGGTGGTGGTTGTGATATCGGCAAGACCTTATTGCAAAATTACTTTTACAAAACAATGCCGGTGATAATCTGCAAAGACTTTGATGAAAGATTGGCGGGAGGACGTAGTGCTTTTCTGCAGGAGCTCAAATCATCAGAAAAGCCAAACCAATTCCTGGCTGAATTTGCAAGAATAGCGGTATTGCACCAGGAGCATATATGGATAAAGGAATTGGTTGCCGACAGATTTAGCGTGTTCATTCGCCGGCATGTGGCGCCGCTTCACCCAAACGGGAAAGTGCACATAGTTGGTTCGATAGGCTGTATATTTGCCAGCTTAATTAAAGAAGAACTGGAAAAACAGGGTTTGATCGCGGGCGATTTTATCAAGAATCCTTCAAGCCGACTGTTTGAAAGACACAGTGAACATGGATAAAATGAAAACGGAAATCAGGCGGCTTGCCGTCTATTCGTCAGGTGGAGATGCCCCGGGTATGAATGCTGCCATCCGGGCCGTTGTCAGAACGGCTTCCTACTACGACTTGCATGTATTTGGAATCTACAGAGGCTACGAAGGGATGATTGACGGCGATATCGTCCGGCTTGACAAAGGTGATGTGGGCAATATCATCCATCGTGGAGGTACTATTCTCAAAACCGCAAGAAGTACACGATTCCGGACATCAGAAGGTCGTAAACTGGCGTATGAGGCCTTAGTTGCAAATGATATTGATGCCTTGATTGCCATTGGAGGAGATGGGACGTTTACCGGCGGCAAAATATTCTTTGAGGAATATGGGATCCCGGTCATTGGTATTCCGGGAACGATTGATAATGATCTCTTTGGAACTGACTACACGATTGGTTTTGACACTGCTGTCAATACAGCGATTGAGGCTGTAGACAGGATCAGGGATACGGCAGATTCGCACAACCGATTATTCTTTGTTGAGGTGATGGGCAGGGACACCGGCTATATCGCGCTCAACACCGGAATAGGAAGCGGTGCGGGAGCAATCCTGATTCCGGAATCCTCCATTGATGTTGAAACACTGATCAAGCATCTGGAAAAAACAGCCAAGCGTCAAAAATTATTCTCCCTGATCATCGTGGCAGAAGGCAACGAAAATGGAAACGCCCAGAAGCTTGCATCAGAGATCAGAGACAGGTTCCCTGACTACGATCCGAAAGTCACCATTATCGGGCACTTACAACGCGGTGGTGCTCCTTCGGCACTAGACAGACTCATCGCCAGCAGAATGGGATTCAAGGCGGTTGAAGCCATTATTGAAGGTCATACCAACAAGATGGTTGGCATCCAAAACAACCAGATGAAATTGATTCCCTTTGAAGATGCCATTAACAAGAGCAAAGACATCGATAAGGACTTGTTGCGCATGGCTGAAATCCTTTCTTTGTAGCAAGTGGAAATCACCTTATTTTATATTCCTGTTGGCAATGCCGATGAAGCTGCATCCCTGGGCAATCTGGCTATCAAAGAACAACTAGCCGCATGCGCCAATGTTTTTCCCGTCCAATCTGTATTTATGTGGCAGGAAGTCATGCAGGAGGAACAAGAGTTTATCCTTGTCCTGAAAACAATGCCTCATAAGAAAAAAGCATTGCGTGAATTCCTCGAAAGCAACCACAGCTATAAGACACCCGGCCTGTTGAGTTGGAACGCTGAAGTGAATGAAGCATATGGGGAATGGGTAAATCAGCAAGTCAAAGGAGACATCTGAACCCATCGACGGGCTTATTAATTTTGACCTGCGTCTATGCTTTTACTCCACATGAGATATGCCTTAATAAATCCATTCAGGTCGCCATTCAGTACCAGATCAGGATTGTGTACGGTATGTTGGCTGCGGTGATCTTTCACCCTTCGATCATCGAGTACATAGCTTCGAATCTGGCTTCCCCATTCATTCTTCGTTTTTCCGGCTTCCACTTTATCCCGCTCGGCGTTTTGTCTTTCAATCTCGCGCTCATACAACCTGGACTTTAGCATTTGCATAGCCTTCTCGCGGTTTTGATGCTGCGATCTTTCTTGCTGGCATTCTACTACAATACCGGAAGGTAAGTGGCGCACCCGGACTGCAGATTCTGTCTTGTTGACATGCTGACCTCCTGCCCCGCTCGAACGAAAAGTATCCCATTCCAAATCATCTGTCTTGATTTCAATCTGTATACTGTCATCGATCAGCGGATGAACAAATACAGAAGAAAAGGAGGTCATTCGTTTACCCTGGGAATTGAAAGGACTCACACGGACTAGGCGGTGTACTCCATTTTCACCTTTCAGCATACCATAGGCGTATTCGCCGCTAATTTCAATCTCTGCGCTCTTGATACCGGCTACATCGCCATTCTGGCGATTCAACTCGGAGACTTTGTACCCATTCTTTTCAGCCCACATGACATACATGCGCAGCAGCATTTCAGACCAGTCACAACTTTCAGTTCCACCGGCACCGGCATTGATTTCCAGGATGCAGGACAATTCATCTTCAGGATGATTGAGGGTACTTCTGAACTCAACATCATCAACGATGTCCACAGCCTTTGCATACGCAGCATCCAGCTCCTCTTCGGTAGCTTCGCCGGCTTCATAAAATTCCAAAAGTACGCCCAGGTCATCGATGACATCTTCGATGGCTTGAAAATTTGAAATCCAGTGTTTGTGAGCTTTTATTTCTTTGAGCGCAACACCTGCGCGCTCTGCGTCGGACCAGAAATCCGGGTCTAAGGTAAGTTGTTCCTTTTCCTCAAGTTGGAGTTTGCGTCTTGCGACGTCAAAGATACCTCCCTAAAACTCCCACGCGGGTCTTGAGATCTGTAAACTGATCTACGGTCATGATAATGGATTTAAAATATGAGGGGGCCAAAGCCCCCTCACGGAAATTTATTTTTCTAGTTCAACATAGAATATCAAGTCTGCATTCTCAGGGATGACCGGTGGTGAACCAGCAGCTCCATAACCTAAGGAAGCAGGAATAAACAACGTTGCTTTAGCACCTTTGTTCAACAACATGATACCTTCATCCCATCCTGGAATGACCTGGCCCATACCCAGTGGAAACTGGTAAGGCTGGCCTGCCTTGAAGGAAGTGTCAAACATCTTGGCATCTGCATCCAGCATTCCATAGTAGTGAACAGAAACCTGATCACCTTTTGCAGGCTTGGTTCCTTCCTCACCAGCTTCATGGATGATGTAGCGTAGGCCTGAGGCTGTTGTTTGCATCTGGCTGGCTAAATCGCCTTTCTTGTAAGCATCCCAGTTTGTCTTGGTTAATGCTTCAATTTCAGGTAACCGGTCGCGAACGACTTGCCTTACCTTCTCCTGCTCCTTTTGTGTAGAATCGGAATGAGCCTGGAACTGTGCTTCGTCCATGACATCTACGATTCCTACACGATACACGAGAGGTTCTGTGAACGCCTCAAATCCCGGAGGGAGTCTATCGAAGGAGTCAATAGGAAAAAAGAAGTGTAAACTGTCACCTTCATGTAAGGTGGCCATGATATCGACAAGAGCCTTAAGCTGACCGTAGCTCTTGTTGTCTTCCATAAGTTTCAGTACAGAAGGTTTGCCCATGGTTGCGGTGGTCTGCAGGATGGAGTCCTTTTGTGCCAATGCCATATTGAAGAAGACATAACTATTGACCGGGATAGGATCTGACCCACCTTTACGGACAATCTGGTATTCGTAACCTGAATCCGCCTTGATTCGACGGCCTTCAGAAGCGCATCCTGCAATAAAGAGGACGCAGAGCAGAGAAAAGAAGATGTTATTGTTCATGTTGTAATTGATATGCGTTCATTGTTAGTGGAATAATCTCTTTAACCTTGGCAAGGGTTTCCTCCATGGAGGCCTTGAGTTGTCCTCCGGAAGCATTTCGGTGTCCGCCTCCATTAAAATGGGTATGGCAGATCTCCTGGACATTGATATTTCCCTTGGAGCGAAAAGAAAGTTTTGTGACATTTTGCTGTTCAGAAACGAAAACTGCCATCTTCATGTTGCGAACCATCAGGATGTAGTTGACGATACCTTCCGTATCCCCTCTTCCGATAGACCAGTTCTTGTAATCATCCCGATCAAGCCAGATGATACCGGTCTGATACTCGCTCATCAGTTCCATACGGTTAGCGAGGCAATGGCCGAGCAACTTAAGTTGCTTTTCGGTCATGCTGTTGAACAGACGGATCTGCAACATATAATCATCCATCCCCAATCGCTTGAGGGCGGCGGCAATTTCAAAGACATGTGGATTGGTCGCGTACCGGAAAGAACCGGTGTCCATCAGTATGCCTGTGTAGAGGGCTTCTGCAATGTTCACATCGATATATCCTTCAAGCTTGTTGTCCACGAGGAAATCATATACAAGCTCTGCGGTCGAACTCGCTTCAGTCTTAGAGAGGATGTGGTCTGCGAAAGGCTCAGGATCGATATGGTGATCGATGAGGATCTTTACGGCATTAGACGCCATCACATCTAATCCAAAACGATCAATCCTGTCGAGGGAATTGAAATCGAGGCAAAAAATAATATCCGCTTTTTCAAAGGCGGCCATCGCCAGCTCAGGATTCATTTCCCCGATAATGGCTTTATCCACTCCATGCAGGAAATTGAACAGCGGTGGAAAGTCATTGGGAAGCACTACCGTAACGGTGTGGAGCAATTTGTGGAGTACCGCGGCAAGCGCGAGTGTGGAGCCCAGGGCATCTCCATCGGGATTCTTGTGGGTGACGATCACCACACGCGAAGGCTGCCGAATTAAATGGTATACTGAATCCACGTTGTGCTACTTGATTTTTTCAGGCCGCAAAGGTCTTATTTTATTATGATACGACCAAATATGCTAAATTTGCGCCCCATTAGGACAAAAAACAACCTATTCCACAATCCATGGCAAGTAATATAACTTTTACGATGATCAAGCCTGATGCAGTAGCAGCAGGACATATAGGCGCTATCCTGGCTCAAATCAACAAAGCCGGCTTTAAGATAGTCGCTATGAAGTATACTAAACTTTCCGCCGAAAAGGCAGGTGAATTTTATGATATCCACAGGGAAAGAGGCTTTTTCGGAGAGCTGGTTGACTTTATGTCTTCAGGGCCGATTGTGGCTGCTGTTCTAGAAAAAGACAACGCTGTTGAAGATTTCAGGACATTGATCGGAGCCACTGATCCCGCTAAAGCCGCTCCCGGAACCATTCGCGCCTTATTTGCTAAAAATATCGGTGAGAATGCAGTTCATGGTTCAGATTCAGATGAAAATGCCCTGATTGAGGCTTCATTTCATTTTTCAAGGATGGAAATGTTTCGATAAGAAACCTTCCAAAGGGACCCTGTTTTCAATATTTAGCTAATGCCATTACCCGCTCCGGATTGAGGTGGTATGGATGTGTTATTGCCTATCCAGCTGGCGAAATTGCAGGAGCATCTCCTCTATACTCCTACCTGGAACAGCCTCAGAAAATGCTGCCTGGTACATTTCTTTGGCTGCTTGCTCTATGGGCACGTCTGCAAAGAAATGATCCCGCATATAATGCATATACCTGATCATCATAAAGGAATTGAAATACCTGAAAAACCGTCGACGGAAATTAGCATACGTGGACGTGTGCAACAAAATTTCACGGCAATGCTCTTCAAAATCCATTTGTTTTAAAAAGGAAATGACGTCGGGATGCACCTGTAGCTTAAGCAATCCCGCTTCAAACTTTTCGTCACTATTGGATTGACTGAGTAGTTTTCTCAATTCATCCGTTTGATATAACAATGGTTTTATCAACATGAACACCTTAAAATCTGCTGTCATCCATGCTGTATTTCCCGGCAGCAACTGTGACATGGCCCGACCTGTTCCAAAAGGCACCCGATCAGAAATCCTTGCAGAGGGATAGACTATTGTGTTCTTTATTTCCTGCAAGCTGTCTACTTCGATAAATTTCTGGAGAAAATAAAAGTCCTCTCCGGCCTGTCGTGTATTCATTCCACCATGGGCAAGATAGCCCTTCCGCCGCACGGCCATTGATGAACCCACTGTCTGAAAAGCGAAAGGATGGCCTGCCCAACGCATCGCCCTTACGAGGTAACGCAGATGAAGTTCATATTGAATGATAGCATGTCTTTCATGCTGTCCAAGTGTATCGAGGTTGTGTTCATAGTAGATGGAAACCGCATTGCAACCAGGGTGCATTTTAAAATATTCATATACCACCTTGAGATAATTTCGAGCGACGGTGCAGTCACTATCCAGGCACAGCATGACACCTTCCTGGTTGAGCAAACGGGCAGCTTCATCCAATACGATTTTTCGGGCCCATCCTACTCCACCCTTTGGATCTGGCAATACATCCAGGAATACTGGTCGGAACGTAATTACTTTAAGCTGCTGCAGATTGATCCACGCCAGCATTTCTTGCCAGGCCGTGTGGTGTATCCTTACTTCGGCCTTAGTCATGCGGCTGCTCATATTAAAAAGAAGAAGCACTTCCACTCCCGTATCAGGCAAATCACAAGCGAGGAGTGATTCCAGTGTCGCGATTAAGTCAGGCTCCGCATACACGGGAATACAAACGACCAGGCCGGGAGCAGGCTCACCAGCCTCCAGGTGTAAAGGGTACGTCTTATATCGGGCTGAATATTTCTGCCAGTGGATATCTTCAGGCATCGTAGTTAACTTTGCATTTCAAGAGTAAGCCCATGAATGGTTGTATCGCGGGGATCCAATATATACCTTCTATCGAATACTTTGCCCATTGGCATCACCATGGCCTGCTTACGATCGAACAATATGAACATTATCAAAAGAGGACCTGGCGCAATAAAACCGCTATCCTGAGCCCTGATGAGCCATTAATCCTCACGGTGCCCTTGCGGAAGGGGAAGCATCAGCAAAAACTTATTTCGGAGGTCCAGATTGCATATGATGAACCTTGGATCAATATGCATCTCAAAAGCTTAAAAACAGCCTATAGCAAGACTGCCTATTTCGATGAAGTCATCAGTGGGTTGGAAGATCTCCTGATGCTTAAATACGAGAAACTCTGGGATCTAAACCTGGACTGCCTACATTACATTACCGCTTTGATTGGCGGAAGATGGGACATTGAATTGAGCAATGAATACCTTCACCAGTATCCGGTTGAAATAGTTGATCTCCGCGCTGGTGTTCGTAGAGAAAATCAATTCAGAAATAAGGATGAATTTCCTGCTTATCAACAGGTACAGCGCCTTCATGGATCACATCTCGCAAACCTCAGTATCTTCGATGTACTTTGTCATCTCGGTCCTGAAACCAATCAATACCTGGCCCGGTATGCCACCAAACTCTATGAAAAGCCATGATGAAGGTAATAGATGAGAAATTACAGGAACAGAAGGGTGAACTGAAACATGTACTCCAACGGCTACAACAATTTACCCACCGTATATCACATGCAGACTCTGCCAGGATACTGGCTGATCTCAGGGACAGGATAGATGAGCCCTTTATGTTTGTAATCGTTGGTGAAGTCAAAGCCGGTAAAAGTTCATTTATTAATGCCCTCCTGGGCGACCCTGATCTCTGTGCTGTAGCTCCATCGCCCATGACGGACACTATCCAGCAGATACTCTATGGAGAGGTCGTGAAAACAGAAGAAGTAAGTCCTTACTTCAAGCGGATATTTCAACCAAGTGAAATTTTAAAAGACATTGCGATCGTTGACACCCCGGGTACGAACACGATCATCGCTCATCACCAGGAAATCACCGAACGCTTTATTCCCGGCGCGGATTTAATTGTCTTTGTCTTTGAATCAAAAAACCCATACCGGCAATCTGCATGGGACTTCTTTGATTTTATGCATGAAGAATGGCACAAGAAGATCGTCTTTGTCCTGCAGCAAAAGGACCTGATGGAACCAGCGGACCTGGAAATCAATAAAAAAGGTGTGATGGAGTATGCCCATCAAAAGGGAATCAAGGATCCGATAATCTTTGCTGTCTCTGCAAAAGAGGAATTGGCCGGCTACCATCAGCAAAGCGGGTTTGAAGCTTTGAAGACGTTTATCCTCGATCACGTGACCGGTGGCAAGGCGCAACAACACAAACTCACCAGTACTTCGGTTACCGTGCTCAGTATAATTACAAAACTTGAAAAGGGTTTGGAGGACCGGCAGTTACAACTGGATGCAGACATTGCTTTTCGCCAGGATATCAAATGGACATTGACGGATCATGGCCAACAAGCTAAGCACCAGGCAGACATCCTTATTGAAAACCTCATGGCTGCTTATGACCGTGTGGCCGGTAAGTATGAAGATGAATTGAGCGATGCCATTTCCTTTTTCCCTGTGCTCAAAAGATCTATCAGTGCTATCTTCTCCAAATCCCAGTCATTAAAATCCTGGCTTGAGGCCTTCACGCATCGTTTACAGGCTGATTTCGGTACCGGAATGCAGGAGAAGATCAATGACCGCGTCCTCGATCTTGCTGAAAGCATCCAGCAAATGGCCCATAATATTGATCTGCGGATCAGGAACAGTAAAACTATTCTCGCCAATGACCATGAGATATTTTCTGAGATAGCCCAAAGGAGACAAAACGTGCTGAGGGAATTAAGAGACGCCTTTGACCAGTTTCTGAACCGTACTGAAAACTTTACTACAAAGGGCATCGTGAACACGGATACACGTGTAGGAACTAATGTAGCCGCCGGCAGTGGTGTAGCGGTCGTGGGCATTATCCTCGCGGCGGTGACACAAGGAATGGTCTTTGACATTACTGGCGGTGTTCTTACTGCCTTAGGATTCCTGGTCGCAGGGGTTACGCTTGGACTCCAGCGAGGCAAAGTGATGAAGCAGTACAGAAATGAGATGGAAAAGGGCCGTAAACGGCTGCAGCAGGAGCTCGCTGCTGAATTGTATGCTTATATCGAGACCTTAAAAACTAAAATGAATGATCATTTTACAAAATTTGATGAGCTCATTGAATTGGAATCGAAAGAACTAACCACCCTGGTCCAGGATTTAAAGAGTATACGAACTGATCTCGAAAACATCCAGAAGGTTGTGTCCAGGGCTTTTTAAGCCCTACCCAGGTAATTGGCTGAAAAAATATGCTCACCCGCAAACCACATTGATGAAATGGGATAGGCCATTGCAGAAGCAAAAAGTTCGACTTCGCTCACTTTGATGCTAGCTGACTGCCCCCTTTTTAGCCGGTATATTCCCGACAACCAATTTATCCCTTGATTTTCCATGCTTTTATGGTCTAAAACATGGTCATTTGTAACAAAAGTTAGGTTACCACGTCAATATATCTGAAATGAATGCCGAACAATACGAAGCCGTATTTCATAAAATGAAAGACAAACTCTACAGGTATGCCTTTAGGTTTGTGAAAGACAGCGAGTCTGCAGAAGATGTTGTTCAGGACGTCATGTACAAACTCTGGCAAAAACGGGATGAAGCAGATGGCATTGAAAACCTGGAAGCATGGTTGATGGTCCTCACCCGCAACAGATCACTTGATATGTTGAGGAAAGTAAAAGACAATCATGTGAGTGTGGACGAAGCATACACCGTGAGTGACAATGCTCCGGTTGCCGATAAACTCATGGAAAACGCAGACCTGATGAGCCTTTTGATGTCATGTCTGAACCAACTACCGGAAAAACAACGCAGCATATTTCATCTGCGTGAAATTGAGCAAATGACCTACGAAGAAATAGCCCAGCAGACAGGCTTTAACCTGGATGATGTCAAGGTGAATCTCTTCAGGGCAAGAAAACATATACAACGCATGGTCAGCAAGACCGACACTTTTGGACTCTATCAACACAACACAACGCATGGATAATAAACTGCTTGAAAAATACTGGAATGCAGAAACTTCTTCCCAGGAAGAAGAGCAACTCCTGCAGGACCTGAAAGGATCCAACAGCCCGGAAGGCGTGTATTTCACCATGATCGCCGAAGCCCGACAGCAAAAAAGCAAGCTGACAATTGACGATATCAGGACTTACAACCAACATCAACCTGGTGCTGCCTCCGGCCCCGTGATCCTCCCACTCTATCGTTGGATCGCCAGTGCAGCGGCTATTATTGCCTTTGTCGCTGCAGGCATCGGACTTTGGAATTACAGCCAGCAAGCCACTCAATCCGCACAAATGGCGGAAACATTTGAAGATCCTTATGAAGCTTACGAAGAAGTCCGTGAAGCACTGGCTTTTGTTTCTGCCAAGCTAAACAAATCACAAAGCGACGCCATGCTCAACATCAAGAAGGCAGGCGAATACGCTGAAATGTTTAAATAATTCAATTCGTCACTTTCATACAATTCATACTAATATGAAATCTATTTGCTTTTCCTTTTTAGCCGTGCTTTTCACGTCGCTGTCTTCCTTCGCACAGGAAGATGCTATCACCAAGTACTTTAATAAGTATATGGATGATGAAAAATTCAGCGTAGTGTACATCAGTCCGAAAATGTTCAGTATGGTCTCTAAAATTGAGATCGAGGACATGGAACCCGAACTACAGGAAGTCATTAAGAGCATGAAGGGACTCCGGATCCTCCATACCGAGCAAAACGCCCTGCAGTATTACAATGATGCCCTGAAAACCATCAATACCAGCGAATACGAATTGCTGCTGACGGCCAGGGGTGAAGGAGAGAATGTCAGGTTCATGGTCAAGGACAATGGCGATATCGTAGAGGAGCTCCTCATGATCGTGGGTGGAAACGAAAATTTCGCCCTGCTCAGCTTTATCGGCAATATTGACCTCAAGAAAATCGGCAAACTGGCCAAGGCCCTGGATATTGACAACATGCAATACCTGGAAAACCTGGATAAAAAGAACTAGATTTACTGTGGACAAGTTAACAATCGATTTTCCTTAAGTTCCATTAAGCCTGGAACCCCAATAAGAAAAGCCATTCCGGATCACCTGGAATGGCTTTTACCTTTAGAAGGAACATGTCCAAATTGCTCACAGCCGATTTAAAAACAAGGCTGTGTAACGAACAAGGTTATGCGCCCAGATAGTTTTTAAGCAGCTTACTCCTGCTGGCTGACCTGAGTTTATTGATGGCTTTGTCCTTGATCTGGCGAACACGTTCGCGGGTAAGCCCAAAGCGATCACCGATATCCTCCAGGGACAAAGGGTGCTCTACACCGATCCCAAAATACAATTTGATTACATCTGCCTGGCGATCTGTGAGTGTGCCTAATGAACGGTCTATTTCTCTCCGCAGGGATTCAAGATATTCGAGGCCTGCGTCTGTACCTGGAGTATTTGGGTTCTCCAGGACATCCAGCAATGAGTTGTCCTCTCCATCCACAAATGGTGCATCCATGGATACGTGACGGGCAGCAACTCCCAATGTGGTTTCTACCTCATCAGCTGATATCTCAAGTATGGTTGCAAGTTCTTCGGAAGAAGGTTCGCGCTCGAATTCCTGCTCAAGTTGGGAGAAAGCTCTGTTGATCTTGTTCAGTGAGCCTACCTTATTGAGGGGTAAGCGTACAATCCTGGATTGTTCAGCCAACGCCTGGAGGATAGACTGGCGAATCCACCAAACGGCATAAGAGATAAACTTGAATCCCCTGGTTTCGTCAAACCGCTGAGCGGCCTTGATGAGTCCAAGGTTACCTTCATTGATAAGGTCACTGAGGGATAGACCCTGATTCTGATATTGCTTGGCAACGGAAACAACAAACCTTAGGTTTGCCTTCGTCAGCGTTTCGAGAGCGATCTGATCGCCCTGCTTGATTTTTTTAGCAAGATCAACTTCCTTTTCAGGCGTCAAAAGGTCAACCTTCCCGATTTCCTGGAGGTATTTTTCAAGGGACTGACTCTCCCTGTTTGTAATTGATTTTGTGATCTTAAGCTGCCTCATGGCATAGAATATATTAAAATGTTCTGGTCAAAGGAGGAGGCAAAAAACGTTCCTAAAACTATTAATGCCTCCAAAAGAGGCGCAAAAGTACGTTTTTATGTCGTCCCATCTATTTATTTTCTTTTTAATGGCCTCATTTTACCATACTTGCAGATTATTTCCTGAAAGCCAGCGAAGTAAAGCGGGAAGGTCTTGATGACAGAAACATAATGTCCGGAGAGGAAAAAAAGTTCAATTGTTTGTAATATTCAGGAATTCTGTTTTATTTACGCCCAACTGGATGCAGAAGACCCTCAAATGGGCTCTCAATCAATTTATACTTATGAAGCGAATACCTGTAGATCTCGAATATATCTTTAAAGCCTCACCGGCGATATTGTACAAGTTTCTGACCACACCGGCATGCCTGGTGAGGTGGTTTTGTGATGGTGTTGATATCAACGGAGACGTCTACACGTTTTCCTGGGACGGCAGCGAAGAGAATGCTGAGGTGGTGGATGATATTGAGGAAGAAAGACTCCGCTTCAAATGGGAAGGTGCTCCCCGCCATGAATACCTTGAATTCAGGATGTACCTCTCCCCTGTTACAGAAGAAACCGTTTTGGAGATCACTGACTTTACCAATGAAAAGGAAGTTGATGACCTGAAGAGGCTCTGGGACAGCCAGATCAAGAATCTACGCCAGGAAACCGGAGGGTAACCCATCAGTCAGCAGTCGGCAGTTGGCAGTCTTCAGTAGGTAGTCAGCAGTAAACTGTATTCTCAAATTTAATGTAGTGAACTGAACTTCTTCGAAGTGCATTCACCACTCACCACTAAAATCCATCAATTCCGGTCACGGTGGTGTATTTAAAGGAAAGCTTTTGTTCCGGATAGATATATTTGAAAGCCGCCTGGCACATCATGGTCGCCTCATGGAATCCACAAAGAATCAGTTTGAGTTTTCCTGGGTAGGTATTGATATCTCCGATAGCAAAGATTCCGTCCACATTCGTGCTGCAATCATACGGATTGACGACAATGGCATTCTTGTCCAGGCTGAGTCCCCAATCGGCAATGGGGCCGAGTTTAGGGGTCAACCCGAATAATGGAATAAAGAAATCAGCTTCCTCTGTGATTTTTCCTTGTGGCACTTCGATGACGACAGCATTCAATGCCTCAGTCCCAATGACCTCGACAACACTGGCATCTGTGATCAGTTTTACCTTCCCCTGACTTACCAGTTCTAATACCTTATCCACTGAATCAAGGGCCCCCCTGAAGCTGGATCGCCGATGGACCAATGTTATCCGGCTTCCCAGCGCAGCCAGCTCAATCGTCCAATCCAGCGCGGAATCTCCACCGCCTGCAATCACCACGCGTTTATCCTTATAATGGATGGGGTTTTTGACAAAATAATCAACCCCTTTGCCTTCAAATTTCTCGATTCCATCAATCGATGGCTTACGGGGCTCAAAACACCCTAATCCTCCTGCGATGGCGATGACCCTTGATTCGATGACCGTACCGTCATGGCCAGTGGTCCTGAAGGATCCATCCTCCAGTTTTTCAATCTTTTCAGCTATTTCACCCAGTGTGAATGTAGGCTTAAAGGGTTCAATCTGTTTTCTGAGATTATCGACCAGGTCACTGGCCAGGATCATCGGGCATCCCGGAATATCGTAAATGGGTTTTTTGGGATAAATTTCGGTCAGCTGACCTCCAATCTGGGGAAGGACATCCATCAGATGGCATCTCATTTTCAGTAAACCCGCTTCAAAAACCGTAAAAAGCCCTACTGGCCCGGCACCAATGATCAGTATATCTGTTTTTATCGCCCCCATAATCTGAATTGAGGGTGCAAAGGTAAAGGAGTAGCCGAAAAAACGGCAACGGAAATGATATTCAGTCCAAATGGGATGGTGCTACCCGAAAAATTGAGGGCTTAACGACAATCTCTTCCTCCCCTTATGATGTAGGAATCGCCTTCTTTAATCAATTTGGCATTGATGCTTTCAGCTACGGCAGTCAGCACAGAACTGATTTCAGGCTTTTTAAAGGTCAGCGGTACATTGATCTTGCAATTCCTGGAAGTTTCATTTTCGATGATGATTTGATGTACATCAAAATAAGCAGAAATGTCTTCAACTACTCCGGATAAAGGCATGCCTACAAAACGTAGTTCGTGGGTACGCCAGGCGTTAACATTGGGGGATGGATTGACAATAATCTCCATTTTTTCTTCTTGAAACACAGCCGCTTCACCTTCTGTGAGGGCAACAGCTACCGTAGAATCTTCCTGGGAGGAAAAAATAATCTTCCCACTCTTCACAAAAATATGAGTCTGCTCAGGAGCCTCCCGAATATTGAAGGAAGTTCCAACGACTTCTGTTACGGTTTCAGCCGTTGCTATGGTAAACGGTCGCTTTGGATCAGGAGTTACTTCAAAAAAAGCTTCCCCTTTCAATTCCACATGCCTTTTCTTGCCCCTGAATGGATATGCAACTAATTCTGCTCCTTTGTTGAGATAAATCTTAGTTCCATCCTTGAGTATCACAGGTTCGGATCCAGCCAGGTCAGATGTGTAGGTGACAGGAACTCCATTACTGAAAAACAAAGTATATGTCCCGATCATGAGGATCGCAGCGGCAGCAACAGACCAGGCCAGTATTCTCCTGGTGATCAACCGTGGAGTTTGTGACTGTGGGATAGATTCAGAAAAACGGTTCCAACCCGCCTGTACATCCCATTCCAGGGCGATTGGCTCTTCCTGGTGATCCCATATCCTGGTGGAGGCCTGAAGCAGTGACTTCAGGTTGTGGTCAGCTGATATCTCTTGCTCAAATATCTCTCGCTCATTGCCTGTCATCTCCCCTGAGAGATACCGGCCAATTCTCGCATCCATTGATTGTTCCATATTCTGCTCCATTAGACACTAATAAATGAATTAACCCCCATGACCAGCTATCGCCAGACGTAGAAGTTTTAATGCTTTTCCTATCTGATTTTCAACAGTTTTGACAGAAATGCCCAGATGACTTGCAACTTCTGCGTACGACATTTCCTCCAGGCGGTTGAGCTGGAATACCATCCGGCATTTCTCCGGGAGGGCCTCGATAGCTGCGTCAAGGGCTAATTTTAACTCTGCGGCTTCCATTTGCTGGATAGCATCAGCCTGGTATCCGGAAAAGACCGGGTCAAATTCTGTAGTCACTTCAAGCTCTTCCCAGGCATGCCTCTTTGTATCCCGGATATAATTCAACGACCTGGTGACAGCCATTCTCCTGAGGTAGGCCGGAACCGAGGTATGGATATGCAACTGATCTCTCTTGACCCATAGTTCAGCAAAGATCTCCTGGGCAATATCTTCCGTTTTTGTCCGGTCACGGACATACATATGTATGACGTTACAGACAAAAGCGTAATGTTGCTTGAACAATTGTTCAACTGAATCCATTTGATTAATTGGCTTAGTGGTTTTGCTGAGCAGTAAAAATCGCAATAATACCTATACCTGCATGCAGATGATTGGTAAATTTGTAGACATTACTACATTTAATCCTGATAATCGTACTAAATCAATTAAAATGAAAAACATCTTAATGCTATTCAGTCTTCTGCTTGTCCT
>DATHZY010000245.1:0-3226 GCA_035458325.1 Saprospiraceae bacterium
ATAGCCCATGTCTGTAGCCTGCTTGATATAGGATGCATGCAGTTCAGGCGAAGGGGTATATAATGCGACCATGCGGTCATACTTATCCGTTTGGTTGGCCTTGATCTTGTCTTTATACTCCTGTACAGTGAAATACTTTCCTTCCGTGTTTTTCAACAACGCGAATTCGATGGCCTTCTCTGCGAACTTTTCATCCGTGATGATACCATACTTGACAAAGACACCGATGTCGTCCCATTTCTTCTCAAATCCCTCGCGGTCATCCTTGAATAACTTGGACAAACGCTCCGCTACTTTCTTGGTCAGGTAACCCGTGATCTTCTTGACACTGGCATCACTCTGCAAGTAGCTTCGTGATACATTGAGTGGAATATCCGGGCTGTCGATCACTCCGTGCAGCAAGGTGAGAAACTCAGGCACGATTTCCTTTACCTCATCTGTCACATAGACCTGGTTGCTATAGAGATGTATTTTATTCTTTTGCTGGTCAAACTGGTTTCCGATCTTAGGGAAATACATGACCCCGGTGAGATTGAACGGATAGTCAATATTGAGGTGGATCCAGAACATCGGATCGGGAGACATCGGATAGAGTTGTTTGTAGAAGTCGATGTAGTCCTTATCTGTTAGTTTACCCGGTTTCTTTTTCCAAAGCGGGTGGGTGTCATTGATGATGTTGGGTACCTGCTCTTCTATCTTCTTGCGATCCTCCCCTTCTCCTTCCCATCGGATGTCTGTCTTCATGCCCATCTGGATAGGGAAAGGCAGGAAGCTGCAATATTTCTTCAGCAGGCCTTCGATGCGGTCGTGCTCCAGGAATTCTTTACTGTCTTCACTGATATGCAGGATGATATCCGTGCCGCGTTCCTTGCGATCATGGTCCTCCATTTCATACTCTGGATTTCCGTCGCATACCCAGCGCACGGCTTTCGGGGTCTTCTTATAGGTGCGGGTGATGACCTCAACTTTGTCGGCGACCATAAAGGCCGAGTAAAAACCTAGCCCAAAATGGCCGATGATATTGGTCTTGCCCTGGTATTTCTTGACAAACTCCTCCGCGCTACTGAGGGCCAGTTGGTTGAGGTATTTCTTCACTTCCGCTTCTGTCATACCGATCCCCCGGTCGCTGATGGTAATGGTACCAGCTGCTTTGTCCACATTGACGTGGATCGTCAGGTCGCCGAGGTCGCCCTCAATTTCTCCTGAGCCTGCTATGGCTTCCAGCTTGGAGGTAGCATCAATGGCATTGGAGATAAGCTCTCTCAGGAAGATTTCATGGTCTGAGTAGAGGAATTTCTTGATGATCGGAAAAATATTTTCGGTCTGTACCGTGATATTACCTTTGGTCATAACTATTTGATTTTTAGTCCTTAATAAGTCTACCCGTGCCTGTCAAAAGGTGTGCCATGCCCCAATTTCTGTCAAATTGTCGGATTGACCCGCCAAGGCGGTGAAAGTTTGGCATTGAATGTGCTATACCTAATGACAATAGAGAACATCAAATGTAGATTTCTCATTAAGACCGGTCCAAACAGGGGGGTTAGGATCGGTCTTTTTTTTGTTCTTTTTTGCCGGAAAAAAGAATCCTGGATTCTCCTATAAACTCACCCCCGTCCCCTCTCTTTTGTCCAGAGACTTGGAGTACGAAAATGATTTTCTGAAGAGAGGGGCGTTAGATTTAGAGTGCAACCTAGATTGTGCTCGGCGATAGGTTCCTCAAATCTTCCTAAGCCTATAAGCCATTCTCAACTCATAAACTTATAAACTTATCAACTTATCAACACTAGAACCATATAAGCCATAAGCTTATAAGTCATAAGCTTCTAATCTCCTAAACCTAAATCATCAACCTATCCACTCATCAACTCATCAACATTTTTCACAGCTCTCATTCATCAAAACAACTGACCTTTAAATTATCCATCAATAGCATTTGTGGTGATCCCGCATTCCAGATAGACATGGTGCATCGGTCGTATGGTTCGGAAGGGACGCGGACATCAAAGAAAAGGTGAGTAGAAACCTGGTCAACAGGAAGATGTCGCTGGATTCGAATAAGATTGGTCTTGATGGCTTTCTCTCCCTGGTAAAACTGAACGATCCATTGGGCATATTTCCAGACATCCCATTCTCTGGACTGAATGAGGAAGTCTGCTTCTACCCTGATCCACGGAGCACAATCAGACTTTACTGGCAGGGTGATCGGACCAAAGAATTGATTCTCTCCATTCAGGCACGTTGCCTTTCCACCGGATGGCCACGCTGTGGAGCAATAAGCAGTATCCTGTTCGAAGTCGTTTTGAAAAATGGTGTTGACGGATTGAGGTGTGCCTTTGAAATATTCATTGGTCTCCAGCAACTTAAATAAATCGCGGTCAGGATTGATGCGCCCTACTACATTCAGGAAATAAGCTCTGGTCATCTGCCCCGCCTGGAAAAATCCACCTTTGTGTGCCTGGTGTATCCACCACCCTGTATAATATATATTGAGGGCGAGTATCGCGATCCATATCCATTTGCCAACGCTTGATTTATTAAACCAATAAATAATGGAGGCTAAAGGAAAAGTCATCAATGGATAAATCTGGATAAGATTCCGTTGACCAAGTCCACCGCCGCTTTCAAAATGGGACCAACTCAAGGTGATATAAATGGCGAGGATGGTAGTGATGAAAGTGGGCCAGAAAATGGTGCGGTGTTTTTTATAGACAAGATACCACCCGGGCATAGCCAGCAACATCAATGGGGTGTAGAGCCACCATCCGATGTTGGCCCCGATCAGTCCGCGCTTGATAGCAGGATGCAAAAAGTTGAAGCCCTGGTCTCCATAGCTGTAGACGATCCATTCACCGGACGCATATTTCCAATAGCCCAATTGAATGAAAATGATCAGTCCACTGATGATGACGGCAACTGCGCATTTCATCCAATAACTTATTAAGAAACGAAAGCGCTCCTTCATGCTTGAGATGCCCCACAACAATGGGATCAGTGCCCAAACAATCTCTGTGGGGCGGGTCAGTACGGCGAGTCCTAGCGAAGCTCCGATACCGACTATAGATGTCCAGTCTGCTTTTTTATAAAACCTGATGGTCGATAGGATAAGGATACAAAGCAAAGTAAAAAGCCAGGTATGATTCATCCCATTGGTAATGGATGCATACTCCATCCAATGAGTACCTGCAGCGAGTGCTAGGAGTGTCCACGTGACGGTACGGTCATCGAA
>DATHZY010000246.1:0-3212 GCA_035458325.1 Saprospiraceae bacterium
AGGTTCAAGATCAATCCTGTTGAACTATTCGGAAAGCTCTGATCAGCGGATTCATGAACGAGCATGACAAAATAATGTGTCCTAGCAGTAAGGCCGCACCAGGGGCCCGATTGCTGGGAGTTCGGCAGGATGATGGAAGGGTGGCCATACTACCACAGCCACTTCGGATAGATGATGCATTTATTGAAGCAGCTAATCAAACATCTCCTGCCGAACAACATTTCCGGTTTACCAACAAATGCATTGAATCCGGATGCGCCCAATGGACCGGATCAAGATGCGGCGTAGCAGATCAGATTGTTTCTGTGATAGACCAATTGGTCGTAAAGCATGAATTACCTGAATGCGGGATCCGACCTTCATGCAGGTGGTTTAAGCAAAATGGAGCAGACGCATGCAAGGTATGTCCGTTTGTGATCACCCATACTACAGAAGAGGATTGGGATATGCAGGTTTAGTGACCTTTATGTGATTTTTCAAGCATTCATTATTGATCAATAATATTTTATGAAAACACAAACTTCCCGCCATCTTCTATTAGTGAAAGCAAGGCATCAATTCAATCAAGTTATTTGTTGCATTGGTCTAACAGGATTAATTTTCATCTTTGGTTGTGATGGACCTGAAAGCTATCCCCTTGTTCAGCAAGGAGGCGATACAGTACAGCGACCAGATGTTAAGCCAGATCCTAAAGTAGTTTCCCCTCTTATTATTATTCCTCCTCTATTGAATTGTGGAGTTTCTGTTTCAGTCAAAGGATTTATTCCGGGAGCGAAAATTCGCTTATATGCAAATGCTGTCCTAATTGGAGATGGAATAGGAGGAGATCCGGAACTACATACGCTTCCTGTCAATCCTGCATTGGCAACAGGCCAGATTATTACTGCAACACAAGAAATTGACGGAATTGAAAGTCTTCCATCAGCTTCAGAGATCGTGAAGGATGTTCTGGAAGTATATCCTGCTGGATTGCCAAAGCCTGGTTTTCCTTTCACCTATTTATATCAATGCGGGATTGCAACTTATGTCAACAATCTTCCACCAGGAGGCCAGTTACGTGTCATGGATCAGGTGAATTCCGGATCTGCCACTAACATAATCGGTAATGTAAACGGTGTAGCAGAGGGCCAGTCTGTGGGAATTAATCCTGCATTTGAGTTGGGCCATTTAGTCACAGCCCAATCACAGATATGTACTGTGATCAGTCCTGTATCTGATGCACAAGTCGTGCAGCAAGCTCCGGCCACCATACCGATACCTACAACCGATCCTATATATGAAAATGCAACTTTTTTTGTTGTGCATGGATTGGTGAATGGAGCTAAAGCCACCATAATGCGCGCCGGAACAACTATTGCCACTTTTGGTGCACCTGCGGGTCATGTCAGGGTTGTAGGTGTGGCTGTTTCTGCAGGTGATGTATTGACCGTGGAGCAGGAATTGTGCGGAGTGAATAGTGGTCCCGGGACAGTGACCGTACAACCTTGCAGTGCGCTTCCACCGCCACAAATTATTGGTCCGTTTGCTGGAGATGTCATTGCGCATTTAAGCAATGTCGTAGCAGGTTCACGTATTCAGATTTATTCCGGCGGCATTGAAATAGCAGATGGTGGAGGCACTAGCATCGTATATACACGTCCGCTTGTGGATGGTGAAACCCTTATTGCTATCCAAAGCCTGGGAAACTGTACCAGTTCATCTGGCTATTCAGTTGTTGTTGGCATAGGACTCGAAGATCCCGGAGTGACAGGTCCTTGTGGTCGTGCATTGGAGTATGAATATGGGCATTCCAATGATCCTGACCGAAGGACTGCCGATGTCAGTGGATTTTTTAATTCCCCTGATGCAGACGTGAGCATAGCTATGAATTCAGTGCCACTGCATGGAGTAGTCAGATTTCCAAATGGTCCGGGGCCATTCCCTCTGGTCCTTATCGTCCATGGGAATCATAGCCCTACGGACCCCAGTTACCAAGGTTATGATTATCTGCTCAACCTACTGGCTAGTCAATGTATAATTGCGGTCTCTATTGAAGAGGATTTCCTTAATGGATGGGTAGGAGGGGAAATGGATGCGCGGGGTATTGTTTTATTGCATCATCTGCAGCTCTGGCGTGAATGGAATCGGACACCCGGACATCCTTTTTTCACCAAAGTGGATATGGGCAATATTGGACTTGCAGGGCATAGCCGGGGAGGAGAAGCAGTCGTGGCTGCGACCTTGTTTAACGAAAATTTGCATACCCCTGCCGATCCACCGGTTGGTACCACATCTCATAATTTTGGATTTGGAATTCAGTCGCTTTATGCTATTGCACCTGTAGACGGACAATTTGATGGAGGACCTATTACATTGACCACGGCTGACTATTATGTGATGCACGGTACGCATGACGGAGATGTTTCTGATTTTGGAGGACATAGGACCCACAATCGCGCCTTTCCAGTCAATAATGCCACCAGTCATTGCAAGGGCCTGTTGTGGGTGTATGGTGCCAATCACGGTCAATGGAATACGGGATGGGGAACTTGTTGTGAATTTTCCGTAGGCCCGCAACCTCTGATTTCAGCTTCCGATCAGCAGCAAATTGGAAAAACATATATAAGCGGTTATTTCCTATACGGATTAAAGGGGATGACCCCATACAAGCATTTTCTTGGTGGACATGCTACATTTGCATCCCTGCCCTCTGGAGTTACACGGGTATTTCAGTACCAGGATCCGGAACGGATTTTTATCAATCACCATGAAGAAGATAATGATCTTGCAACAGGCTCTCAGACGGGTATCACTAATGTTTCTGTTGGATCATTTGATCGAATGGAAGTTTATAACTTTAGCGATCGCATCGCTCCACATTTTCTTTGGGGGCAGACAAAAGGACTGATTGCCGGTTGGCGGGACAACGGAGCAGAGTTTCATGTTGATTTA
This sequence comes from Saprospiraceae bacterium, assembly GCA_035458325.1. Taxonomy (GTDB): domain Bacteria; phylum Bacteroidota; class Bacteroidia; order Chitinophagales; family Saprospiraceae; genus Opimibacter. The sequence continues at coordinate 2,932 of DATHZY010000246.1, forward strand.
GGCCAGGCAGTGATACCAGATTATAAATACCTGGCACTTCATGTAGGTCAGACGCATGAATCATCTCCTGACTTCAATACACCTGGGGCGGATAAGGACTTTAGTGTGCAGCTTGAATTTGACGGAAGCACTGGCCCGGAAGTAGCTGTCTCCTTCTATGGTAAACTGGTGTATCCTTTAGTGACCAATTTAAATACTAAATCGGTACAACAAACAATACGAATACCATTTGCGGATCTTAAATCATCAGGTAAAGTATTTCCTGATGATGTTCGTCTCAT
>DATHZY010000247.1:0-4374 GCA_035458325.1 Saprospiraceae bacterium
ATCCCTTTGTCGGTGCGCATCATCGCGGCCAATTATCTCCAACGTGCTAAAGGCATTGACCTGTCGATGCATGCTGATCAGCTTATCGCGAGCTGGCATGGAGAAAGCAATCCATACCTGCGGATTTGCCTGGCCGCTGCATTAGGTAAAGTAAAATCACCTGCAGCGATGAAAGAACTTGCCCTGGCACTACAGACCGAATCTGACTATAGGGTGAAATGTTCTATTCTCAGGGCGTTGCAGAATTATGATTACAAAGAGGTCCATTTGACTTTCCTGGCATCCACCAGCGATGACAATCCTCACGTAGCGGAATTAGCGGCAGAATACTTTGTCATAAAAGGCCAGGAAAAAGATGCCGCCCGATATAAAGCGGCGATGAAGGATTGCAAATCATGGCAGGCTAAAACAAGAATGGCTGAAGCTGCCAATAAGAACACAACCTCCATGTTTAGCAGTGCAAAGACAGCCCTTCAAAACGAAATAAAAGCGGCGCTCGGTGCGGCGAAGGATCCATATGAAAAAGCGGCATGGCTCAAGGCATGGAGCAGTGAATTGCGCAACTTTGAATCCATTCCAAAATATACATTACCTGATCAGGCCATACCTGTTCGTACCCAGGCGGTCACTTGTCTAATCGATGCCTGTAAGGATAAAAACTTTGATGCCTATTTTGCAGGGGAAGGTTATCTGATCAAGGCACAGATCGGCGGGTACCTTGCTACGGCTATGAAATCAGGAGATGCCGGCATCATCGCCCTCATCGCGGGAGCGATAACAGATCCTAAGACCGGGTTGAAAGAAATCTTCAAGGAAAGAAAGACCGATCTGAATAAAGCATTGGCAGGCCTGAAGCTACCTGAAGAAATGGAGACCTACCTGGAAGTGACAAAGGCACTGAAAGAATATGGAATGGATGCACCTGCCGTGCCTGAAGACCAGAAAAAATATAAATCCATCGATTGGAAACTGATCGATCAGCTAAAGCCCGGTAGCACTGTACAGTTGACCACCTCCCGGGGTGAAATAACAATTACGCTTTATCCGGATCGTGCACCGGTATCTGTGACCAGTTTCCTGCAACTTGCCAATGAGGGTTACTATAACGGAAAGACCTTTCACCGCGTGGTCCCCAATTTTGTAATCCAGACCGGATGTCCCCGCGGAGATGGATTCGGAGGCCTTGATTTTACCTTGCGATCAGAACTGGCGGGCACCTATTATGATGATGAAGGTTACGTCGGGATGGCATCAGCCGGTCCGCATACTGAAGGTCCACAATTCTTCATCACACACTCTCCTTCACCACATCTGGATGGACGCTATACCATTATCGGTAAGGTGACCTCAGGTATGGATGTAGTGCATAAGACACAAATAGGAGACACCATCAAGCAAATCAACATACGATATTAACTATATGATACTATCTACACCTTTAGAATCAAGGCACATCGAACTGGGTGCCAAAATGGTTGAGTTTGCCGGTTACAACATGCCGGTGGTCTACTCAAGCATCCAAGACGAACATCATGCTGTGCGCAAGAGCGTAGGTGTGTTTGATGTCTCCCACATGGGTGAATTTATCGTCAAGGGAAAACAAGCCCTGGACCTGGTACAGCGCATCAGCTCCAATGATGCGGCTGCCTTAAAAATCGGCCAGGCACAATATTCATGTCTACCAAATGAAACGGGTGGCATCGTGGATGACATGCTGGTCTATCGCCTGCCACAGGATATGTGTGCGGAAGGTGAGCAGGCCTTTATGCTGGTCGTCAATGCGTCTAATATCCACAAGGATTGGGACCATATCCAGCAGTATGCTTCTGCATTTGATACCCGGATCATTGATATATCTGACAAGACCGGATTACTTGCTGTACAAGGGCCACTGGCAAAAGCGCTGCTGCAACCTCTTACGGATGTTGCACTCGATGAGATCCCCTATTATCATTTTGCAAAGGGCAAAATTGCTGGCATAGACAATGTCATCATATCTGCCACGGGCTATACCGGCTCCGGAGGATTTGAATTGTATGTTGACAGCAAAGACCTGGTCTCCTTATGGGATACGATCATGGCACTGGATAATCCTGTAAAACCAGTTCCTGCCGGCCTTGGGGCACGTGATACGCTGAGACTTGAAATGGGTTATTGCCTGTATGGTAATGATATCGATGATACGACTTCTGTGCTGGAGGCCGGATTAGGCTGGATCACCAAACTCAACAAGAAAAGTGAGTTTCCGTCACAGGCTATTTTTGCAAGGCAGAAAAAAGAAGGTGTCGCGAAGAAACTGGTTGGCTTTGTCGTAGATGATCGCAGAGTACCGCGACATGGATATCCGGTGTGTGATGATAATGGAAATGAAATCGGTGTGGTCACGAGCGGAACATCCTCCCCTACCTTGCAGATCCCACTGGGTATGGCGTATGTGCCAGCCACATTGGCATCCATCGGATCTACCTTTAATGTAAAGGCAGGTGCGAAAATGCTAAGTGCTAAAGTGGTGGCAATGCCTTTTATCGATCCGGCCAATGTTTGATCGCATTTAACAAAAGGACTTTATACGAAACTAAAACCCTCCTCTAAGACCGAATATGAAAATCTATCCTTTTGAAGCCATCTATCCCAATGACGATCTGATCGCATCATCAGATTCATTTTTCGGGACCGTACGGGATGACTACAGTGAGTATTATAAGAATGGGTTTTTCCGGCATGCGGATGAGCGTGCCTACTACATCATGGAAATCACAATGGATAACAAAGTGCATTCCGGATTAGTGGTCTGTCTCAATGTGGAGGATTATACAAAAGGAAAAATTGTCAAGCATGAGCAGACAATCGCCAGCAGCGAGCAATCCATGCTGAAGATAATCCTGCAACGGGGCGCTATGGTCAAGCCTGTTTTACTTTGTCACCCAGTGATCAAGGAGATCGCAAAAGAGATCGAAAAGCAAAAGAAGAAAAGAGAACCGTTCCTGCAGTTTACGATCGCAGCGGGGCCTCAGCAATACGCCCTCTACCAGATACCAGAAGCGGAAGGTGCAGAGCTTGCAAAACTGTACAAGACGATGGTTCCGAAACTATACATAGCAGATGGCCATCATCGTTGCAGTACAGCTGAAAAGCTGAACAAGTTGCAGGGAGGAAAAACAGATCATGATTATTCGCTCATCCTGTCTGCTTTGTTTCCCTTTGACCAACTGGATATCCTTGATTACAACAAAGTCGTTCAGCTACCCTACCATTTGAAGCTCACACGTTTCATGGCGGAGATCAGCAGGTTTTGTGATATCGAATTGTTAGTTCGACCAGACAAGCCTGATCGCAAACATGATCTTACGATGTGCATCCAGGACGAATGGTATCTGCTCCGTTGGAAACCAGAGATCCTGAAAAAATACAAGAAGACGGCTGCGATGCTCGATGCGGACATCCTTGATATAGAAATCCTGGAAGGCTTACTGGGGATCGCAGATGTTCGGACAGACAACAGAGTACAGCACATCTCGGGCAATCTCGGTCCAGGCAAAGTGGAAGAGAAAGTAAGAGCCTCTGATCATCATGTTGGCTTCTGCATCTTCCCTGTTCAATTTGATGAACTAGTCAAAGTCTCTGATACCGGTGGCACATTACCACCGAAGAGCACCTGGTTTGAACCACGCATGATCAATGGGCTTGTGGTAAAATCTTATTGATGGGATTGAGGTATCTCACCGCTGATTGGGTCTATCCGGTTTCTTCACCGCGTGTATATCAGGGTGTCGTCGTGATGGATGGTGATCGTGTCATCGAAGTGACCACCCGGCAACATGTGAATGCTGAAAAGCAGGAATATCATCAGGGCATCCTCATTCCAGGTTTTATCAATACACATTGTCATCTCGAATTATCTCATCTCCGGGCTGAAGCACCGACGGGTACCGGACTGCTTCCCTTTCTAAATCATGTAGTAAAATACAGGGACATTGACCCGGCAGTGATTGATCAGGCGATCATAGAGGCGGATGCGTATATGTGGGAGCAAGGCATACAAGCTGTAGGTGATATCTGTAATAAACCAGACACGTTTCAGACAAAGCGTGCCAGTAAAATTCAATACTACAGCTTTGTAGAAATGTTTGACTTCCTGCAGGATCAGCAGACAGAAGATATGGTCAAAGGGTATATGGAGGCGTATGCCGATGCACCTGAACCTAAATCGGCTGTACCGCATGCGCCCTATTCAGTTTCGCCAAAACTATTCAGGCTAATCAATGATCTCAACACAACAAAGGGGACGATAAGTATCCACAACCAGGAGACGAGTGCGGAGGAGGACTTCTTCTTAAAGGGGGAAGGTGGCTTTTTTGATTTTTATAAAAACTT
>DATHZY010000248.1:0-4053 GCA_035458325.1 Saprospiraceae bacterium
CCTCCTATTAGCGTATGACCTCTTCAAGGCATTAAGCACCCAAATTAATTACCTTTGGCGCCTCTCTAAGGGCAATAAAACGAGAACATTTATGGACAAAATATTCATAGCAGGCGCAGGTGGAATAGGTCGTGCAGCAGCTTTACTGATCCTTGACGCACAGGGTTGGGACTGCGAAGTTATCATCGGAGATGTTTCAGCGGATCAGCTGACCGAAGCCAATGAATGGATTCAACTAGGTATCGGAAAAAAGGCCAGAATGGGTACTTTTCTGATGCCGGCAGATGGAAATGCTGAGGCTTTTGCATCAGTTCTTTCGGATGCTCATGTATTGCTCGATTGCCTGCCCGGCGCTTTAGCTCCCTCCATGGCTCGTCTTTGCATCCAGTATGAATTGCATTATGTCAACCTGACGGAGTATGTCCAGGAGACGAAAGAGATCATTGAAATGGCGTCTGACGCAGAGACAGGTTTTATCCTGCAGACAGGCCTTGCTCCGGGTTATGTTAATAATTTGGGCGTCCATCTGGTGGAAAGTTTCATGCAGCGCTATAATGTGGATAAACTCGAAAAGCTATCCATGCGGGTTGGCGCGTTGACCCAATTTTCTGAATCTCCGCATTTCTATGGCTTTACATGGAGTACCATCGGTGTCGCTACAGAGTATGTCAAGGACTCCGAAGCGGTGCGTAATCATCAGATTGTCCGACTGCCTTCATTATCTGAACCGGAGACGATCATTTTGAATGGCAGAAGATATGAGGCGGATCTTACAAGTGGTGGTGCAGCGGATTTGCCCCAAGAACTAAAGGAGCAAATAGCCAATATAGATTATAAGACCATCCGTTATCCTGGACATTTTGATTGGGTAAAATCCTTTTTGAGAGATCAAAAAGATCCTTCAACGAGTATAGCCAACCTGGAAGCCCATATGATCAAGCATGTCCCGCACATCGAAGATGATGTGATTGTGATTTATGCAGCAGTCACCGGGTATGATCAGGATGGACACCTCAGATCTATGCAGAATGCCCAACACATCTACCCACTCATGGTTGGCGGAATCACGATGCGTGCTATCCAGACATGTACCGCAGCGCCGATGGTGGAATGCGCCAGGTTATTACTGACCGGAGATTACAGAGGTATTATTACCCAAAGCCAGATTGATCCATCGGCTATACTGGAGGGAACCATTGTGAAGCAGGCTTATCAGTCCTATCATTCAGAAGTCTGATCCTTCAGGCTTCGTTGGATGTCGTGACGTAATATTCCATCGCTAAAGTCCATCCATCCCCTGATGATCAGGGCGAGGAGCAAGGTGATGAAAAGGCTGGCTGAGATGCGTGCCCATGTACTTTCTTTCCATAGCAACATCCATAGCAACATACTGATCCCAAGGATAAACATCAAGCCGATTCTGAAGAGGGCATAACGATCCCATTGCATTTGCTTTGTTGTGAAATATTTCTCCAGCCGCGTTTCAGGATCTTCATAGCGAGTATTGAAATGATATAGCATCAGGTAGCGGTGCCTGAAAGAATACCACAGCATCAGTAGGCCAAAGGCCTGCAGGGAGCTTGCGCTGCCACGATACAATGGGGTATCATCCGTCAGGACCATTAACATGACTCCGGAGGCCCAGATCAAACCGGCTATCCAGCCATAAAGCTTGTAGCGGGAAGAAATAAGGTGTCGATAATGCTCAACGATTTCTTTCCGGTCTTTCAAGTATGGGTTGATTAAATCTCCTGGGTAGGATATTCCTTGTGGAACTCGTATTTGATGACATCAAATGAAGTCACTATCCCTTGTAGTTCGCCATCCTTTACGATGGGCACTGCATGGAATAGGTTTTCAAGGAAGAGCTCCGCAGCCGACCCAACCTTGTCTTCTGGCTCGAGTGTGGCTACGTGCGTCGTCATGACATCTTTGATAAAGATCTTATCATAATCTTCCTTTGAATCAATCATTTTGAAGATGTCATATGTTGTCAGGATCCCAAGTAATTTGGTGCCATGTACGATGGGTAGGTGATGGACCCTGTTTTTTCTAAAAATATCCCTTGCCACGCTGAGCTTATCATCAGGCCCGGCGGTGATGACCTGGCGTGTCATAATCGAGGATAAAGGTTCATTCATCATATCGGATAGGTGTTTATTTCCTGCAAAAGATAATTAAATAACGATAATCAAACTGTTGCAGGGCAGCAAATTATAAAAAACAATTTATCGGTGTACTATTTCATCCGAACTCTTGATACATTATGTTTTACGTATATGTCTAAATTGTTGAGGCATAATCGTAAGGGGTCCATTGAAAGGAAATTTTGGGGAGAAAAATATCAGGTAATCGGAATGCCAAACACTCAAGGGTCAATCCAAATCGTATTTCTACGAAATACGTCTGGTAGGTACCCACCGATAGGCTGAAGCCCGGTTCACTTCGCGCCCCTCATTGTACCTTCGGGCTTCAAGAAGTCCTTTCCATGAAGGTTCATTTGCTCGAAAAAGCCATTGATCAATACATATCTGCCAGTCTGAAGTCCGGTTCATTGGATTGGTATTATCCGCATGCCATGGTCGGTGACTTCCATACCCACTGGTCACCTCCGGAGCCGACAGGTTTGTCAGCCATATATGATTCATGTCTTCGCAGCGAATTTTCCCAGCGATGGTGGAAGCGGGACCATTACCGCCCAAAGGAAATTATGCTCCTGCTGATCGAGGCCGATCCCGAACTGGCAACGATTGCCTGGAAGGATTTGTCAAATGACGCGGGTGCGCTGGATGGAAGATTGAGCAGGTTCGATTACTATTGCAACGAACTATTGCAAATCCATCGGCAGAAACATTTTCGCTCTGTGGAGTCCTATCATCACCAGGATGCACCTGCGTTAAGCCTGTACCTATCCGGCTTATTCCCACAGAAGTATGCGCTCTATCCCGGCCTGGATATTTTTCAATCCTTTTGCAGGGCGATTGGCAGCCCCGACATTCCAGTAGTCGATGACCTGGTCAGGTATATGAAAGTAGCTTCAATCGTTTTTACGTTTCTACAGCGTAATCCACGATATGAACTTTTATTAAGACAGCGTGATCCTTCCCTGCATAAGGTTAACCATATCCCTTTTCTTCAAAGCTATGAAGTCATCGCGTTGGAAGGTGAGCGCTTTAAAAAAGGAGACGTATGAATTTCGATCTGATCGTGATCGGTGGAGGGGCAGGCGGATGTTTTGCGGCTATCCGTGTTGCGGAGTTGTTTCCTGGAGCAAGGATTTGTATCCTGGAATCAGCTCGTAAACCATTGTCCAAAGTTGAAGTCTCCGGAGGTGGAAGATGCAATGTCACACATGCATGTTTCGATCCCGAAGTATTGGCAGGGTATTATCCAAGGGGAAGCAAGGAGTTGACCGGTCCTTTCCACCGGTTTCAACCTGCCGACATGATGGAGTGGCTCGAACGCCATGGGGTCAGGCTCAAGACTGAAGAAGATGGCCGGATGTTTCCTGTCACGGATCGGTCACAAACCATTATTGATTGTTTCATGAATGCCATGCGCAAGTCCAGAATTCAGTTGATGCTGTCTACGAGGGCAACCGGATGGCAGTTTGATGAAAGCAGTAAATCATGGGATGTTACCTTACCGGATAAAGCCAGGTTTACCTCAAAGTATCTCATGATCGCCACAGGAAGCGATCAACGCACTTGGGACGGGCTGAAGCAAGCCGGTCATTCCATCGTTTCACCGGTACCTTCCTTGTTTACATTTAATATTCGTAACAAGGATCTGAATGCATTGGCGGGAATAAGCATGCCTGATGTGATCGCTTCAATTCCTGCGTTAAAATTACAGACCTCAGGTCCGCTCCTGATCACCCATTGGGGTTTCAGCGGTCCTGCCATCCTCAAGCTGTCCGCCTGGGGCGCACGGGAGTTATTTGCATGCAATTATGTTTTTGATGCGCAAATCAATTGGTGCCGTCAATCGGAGGAACAGGAGGTGATTCGAAGCATCAAGCAAACCATGGCTCGAAATACCAAAAAGCAGGTA
>DATHZY010000249.1:0-3392 GCA_035458325.1 Saprospiraceae bacterium
ATGCGCGTAGCTTTACCTTTAAAGACAGTATTCCCAAGATCACCTTTGGCAAGATGCGTGAAGAGGATGGTAAAAAATTAATGCCCGTTGCCATTCATGTGCATCACGGGCTGATGGATGGATGGCATGTGGGGCAGTTTCTGGAACACTATCAGGAGGTGATGGATAAAGGCTGAGGCGAAGGCGGAGGCGGAGGTTTTGTAAAATTTCTATATAAAAAGATAAAAAACTCTTTTTATATTAAAAGACCTTTTATATTTGCCCCTGAAATCACTTAACCCTCTATCAAAAAAAGTAGTTAATGTTCTCTAAGACATGTGAATACGGGATCAAGGCCATGATTTTTGTAGCCCAGAAATCAAAGGATGGCTCGCGTGTCGGAATCAAGGAAATCGCGAAAGGGACCGATGCACCTGAGCATTTTGTCGCTAAAATCATGCAGGAACTGGGACGTAAGAAACTCGTTCATTCAGTCAAAGGACCCAACGGTGGCTTTTACATGGACCAGTTTGACCTCCAGACCTCCCTCGCGGATATCGTCCGGGCACTGGATGGAAACTCCATCTACAGTGATTGTGTCCTGGGGCTGAAAACCTGCAATGAAAAAAAACCTTGCCCGGTGCATGACCAGTATAGGGATATCAAGAAAAACCTCATCAAGATGATCGAAGAAAATACGATAGGAGACTTCAACAACAAGCTGGATTCCGGAAAATTTTTCCTTGTCAATTGATTTTTTCAAAATTATAATAGAAGACAAAAAGATATTATATTCTTTATAAGGCCATGATTCCTGATAAAACAAATACCCTCACCCTCTGTGACCATTGTGGCGATACCTGTGACCACAAGCCTGTCCTGCTTGGAGAAAAGGTGTTTTGTTGTGAAGGATGCCGGAGTGTCTACCAGATCCTCAACGACTATAATCTCTGCGCATACTATGATCTCAACCATCATCCGGGTATCACGCAGAAATCAAATCTGCGCAAAGACAAGTATGCCTTCCTGGACAATGCGGAGATCGCCAGGAAACTGATCCAGTATGCAGACAGCCACCAGACCCATGTAACTTTCTATCTGCCTCAAATCCATTGCAGCAGTTGCCTGTGGCTCCTGGAAAACATCCGCAGGATCAACCCAGCTATCCTTTCATCCAGGGTTGACTTTACTAAAAAAGAAGTCTTTATCACCTTCGATCCTTCCTTAATAACGCTTCGGGAAGTTGTGGAGACCCTGACCCACATTGGTTATGAACCGCACCTGAGCCTGGAAGAAGTATCCAAATCACAACTACGGAAAATCGACCGGACAAGATGGTATAAAATAGGTCTTGCCGGATTCTGTTTTGCCAACATCATGATGTTGAGTTTCCCTGAATATTTCGCCGATGGTGAAGTGCTGGAGCCCATCATCAAGAGTACGCTGACGGCTATCATCGTAGTGCTTTCATTGCCGGTGATTACCTATTGTGCCAGTGAATTCTTTATCAATGCATGGAATGGCCTGAAGAATAAATACCTCAATATAGATGCCCCTATCGCGCTGGCCCTGGTGATCACCTTTGGACGGAGCATGTACGAAATCTATACAGGGTCCGGATCAGGCTATCTGGACAGCATGAGTGGTATTGTCTTTTTTATGCTGGTCGGCAGATGGCTGCAGGACAGGACATACCAGACTATTTCGTTTGACAGGGATTTCAGGGCATTTTTTCCAATCGCCGTCAATATACTCAAGGGGGATGTTGTAAAAGCCATTCCGGTCGAACAGGTCAAGGTAAATGATATCATACAGATCCATCACGAAGAACTCATTCCGGTAGATGCCATGCTATCGAAAGGAAATGCGGAGATCGACTATAGTTTTGTTACCGGTGAAAGCCTTCCGGTTCAGATCAATAAAGGCGAGATCATCTATGCCGGTGGCAAACAGACGGGGGGCATCATCGAACTTGTAGTTGTCAAGGAAGTCTCCCAATCGTACCTCACTAACCTGTGGAATAAAGAAAGCACAGTTGATGCGACCACCACCTCCTATTCCTTCATTGATACCCTGAGTAAATATTTCACATACATCGTATTACTGATTGGTGCTGTTGCCGGAGGCTATTGGTTGTGGCAAGGTCAGCCTCAACTCATGTGGAATGCACTTACAACCATCCTCATCGTCGCTTGCCCATGCGCACTGCTCTTGTCTGCCAACTTTACAAGAGGAAATATCCTGCGCATCTTATCCAATAATAAATTCTATCTCCGGAATGCAGGTGTCATCGAATCAATGTCCCGCATCAATACGATCGTATTTGACAAGACCGGGACACTCACGCAGAACAATAAAATGAAGGTTCGGTACGAAGGAGAGTTGCTTACTCCGGAACGTAAAAACCAGATTGCTTCACTTCTTGTGCATTCGGGCCATCCTTTAAGCAAAGCCGTTTTGAATTACCTGGCGGCACCCGTCATCAAAGATCCGGAGAGTTTTAAAATCATAGACAATAAAGGAATAGAAGGCTGGATAGATGAACACCATTTCCGCATTGGTTCTCCATCCTTTGCGGGAAGTGAGGTGACAGATCAAAAGGAAAGCACGGTGGTCGTCAGTATGGACAGCCAGGCTATCGGTACCTTCCGTATAACCAATGCGTATCGTATAGGCATCTTCGACCTTTTCAAATCCCTTATACCCCAGTATAAGCTAGCCCTCATATCCGGCGACAATCCTGCAGAGGAAAAGACATTGCGCGAAAAAATGGGTGTGGAAAGTGAATTACTGTTTGAACAGTCTCCGCATGACAAACTTGCGTACATCACCTATCTCAAAGAAAATAAAAAAGCAAACGTATTGATGATCGGGGATGGACTCAATGATGCCGGCGCGCTGAAGGAAAGCCACGTGGGCCTGGCAGTATGTGATGATGATAATAATTTCACTCCTGCTGCTGATGGCATCATCCATGCTTCAAAAGTATCCGTACTGGATCAGATCCTGGCCTATGTCCGATCCGGCAGGTCCATTATCATGTTCAGCTTCGGAATCTCGATCATCTACAATATCATCGGCTTATATTTTGCCGTGCAGGGCACCTTGTCACCTATTATAGCAGCAATACTGATGCCTTGCAGTTCGATATCGATTATCCTGATTACGTATGGATTGAGCGAGTTGATGGCGAAGAAATACAAACTAAGTGAAGAGTGAAAAGCGAAAAATACAGGCGAAGGCGAAGAAATAATAGCTACTGAATACTGATTACCAAATACTGACAACTGATTACTGATTACCGATTACTGATTACTGATTACCAATTACTGATTACCAATTACTGATTACCGATTACTGATTACTGATTACTCACAACTCAAAACTCACATAAAATGAGTGAAATCATCCTT
>DATHZY010000250.1:0-5711 GCA_035458325.1 Saprospiraceae bacterium
TTGTTTGGTATCGTGAAGTCACCCGTTGCATTGCACTCCAGTGTCAAATTGGCCGGAGGACACGTGATGCTCGGTGGTGTCGTATCCACAATCGTAATCGTCTTGGTACATGTACTCGTCAACCCGCATGCGTCCGTCGCCGTGAACGTAACTACCTGCACCCCCGTAGCACCGCATAAGTCGCTGTAGCCTGTAGCACTGTAATTGTTCGTAATCACCACTGTTCCACATGCATCGCTGCCCGTAGCACTTAGTAACCAGTTGTTGATCGTCGTATTGTTTGGTATCGTGAAGTCACCCGTTGCATTGCACTCCAGTGTCAAATTGGCCGGAGGACACGTGATGCTCGGTGGTGTCGTATCCACGATCGTAATCGTCTTGGTACATGTACTCGTCAATCCGCATGCATCTGTCGCCGTGAATGTAACTACCTGTACCCCCGTAGCACCGCATAAGTCGCTGTAGCCCGTAGCACTGTAGTTGTTTGTGATCACCACTGTTCCGCATGCATCGCTACCCGTAGCACTTAGTAACCAGTTGTTGATCGTCGTATTGTTTGGTATCGTGAAGTCACCCGTTGCATTGCATTCCAGTGTCAAATTGGCCGGAGGACATGTAATGCTCGGTGGCGTATTATCCACCACCGAAACCACCTGACTACATATGGAGCTGCATCCATTAGTTGTCACGGTTAGCGAAACTGTATAGCTGGTGTTACAACCACTGGCAGCTGTTATCGTGACACACATACCAGAGTTGCTTCCGCTAATAGTGCCACCACCACTGACTGCCCAACTATAGGTATCCCCTACAGTAGTCGTACAATGCTGGTTGCTTGTCCCAGGACACACCGTAGTCGGTCCGGTTATAATACAGCTTTCGGGATTGGCAGTGACATTGACCGTTTTCATACAAGTCGATGTGCAATTGTTTGCATCTGTCAACACCAATGTAAGCGTGAAACTACCGGCTGCACCTGCGGTCACAGACACATTTTGCATGTTTGTTGCACCAGGAATAGATCCATTGCCTGTTATAGACCAGGCATAGGTAGTCATCCCCGGAGGGGCGCTAAATAGATTGCCAATACTATTCACGCAAACGGCATCGGGGCCGGTAATACTACACGTAGGGTTAGCATTTACAGTAACTACTTTCGTACATGTAGAAGTACATCCATTTGCTGCAGTTACGGTTAATGAAAGAGTAAAACTCCCTGCTGCCCCAGCTGTGACAGTAACATTCTGATCTGTATTTGAACCAGCTATGGTTCCATTTCCGCTTGTTATGGTCCAGACGTTACCAGTGGCAGACCCACTTGTATAAATATTCCCCATGCTATTTGCGCAGACTGCGTTTGCACCGGTTATAGTGCAGGAAGGGGCGGGAATAAAGGTCAACGTAATGAAATCAGAAGCCATTTGGTTACAAGCACCCGTAACCTTCATCGTTAGCACCACTGATCCATTGCTGATATCGGTACCACTAGGGGTATAGGTTACATCTTCGAGGGTATTGTTATTAAATGTTCCTGTACCTGATGTGGACCAGAGTATAGTACCATTGGTAGCAGTGGCAGCAGCGGTGTAGGATGCATTTGTACACACGTTAGCTGCGGAAGGGCCTGCATCAGCAGTTGGCATGACTGCTGTAATGGTAACAACCGACATACAAGTAGAAGTACGACCACATTGGTCTGTGACTGTCAATACCACATTATTATTTCCGAGATTGGCACAAGTGAACGAGGTTGGCGTTGCTGACAAGGTGATACATGCACCGGTAGATCCGTTATTAATTTGTGTAGCCATGATAGTGGCTGTATTCGTTCCCGGATCTAATGCGACAGTAATGTTCTTGCAAATAGCCATAGGTGCGGGAGGAGTTACTACAACTGTTTGTACACAAGTACGGTATGGAAACCAAAGGTTCTGTACTGCATCAAAAAATTCAAGGGTGTATGTTCTTGTAAAATTAACACCATAAGGAGCCGTGCAGAAAAGTGAATCACCCGTAGTGGTATAGCGCATTCGGAGTGTTGCTGAACATGTGCCTGTGTTCGAAAATACCTGAGATGGCTGTGTATATACCGGAGGAACATCCGCCTGGCAACCAGTAGTATTAACATTCGTCAGAATACATTCAGGTAAAGTGGTACAAGGTGGATCACTCTTACACAAATTACATATATAAACGGAGGCAGATGAATTTAGACAACCATAGAAATCTACTTGATTGACCCCCACAGGGAAGGTGATGGTTACGATATTTCCTGAACCACCGCACGCAAGTTGAGTGCACACTCCATTGATAACCTGAGAGGCATAATCCAACTCACCATTACATCCGGCTCCCTGACCAATTTTTATTTTAAACTGCTGGTAAACAGAATTAGTGCTTCGAATGATTCTGAAATTAAAGCAACTCAGATTTTTTGGAGGGTTGCCAGGGCAGGTAGGCCTGGTACCAATGTCGGATTCGCAATCCGTTTGGCTTGCTTCAATATTTCCTGCTATTTGTATGGTGGTACCTGAACTACATATTGGTACTACATTCGGTCCTGTGGTTGCATCCAAATCAATAATGGTAACGTGTGAAGTACAAGGAGTGATTCCACAAGGATTCTGGGCAAAGATAGATTCAGAGCACAACATCCCAACGATGAAAAATAAAAGCTGGGCCATTATCCTGCCTGAAGCAGTCAATGATACTATAGGCTTGATCAAAGGAGAAATCGTTGAGTTTTTCATTTTAGCAATAGTTCTATTATTGGGTTGTGCAATATCATTTGGAGCCGGTAAGTGCTTCATGGGTGAACGAAGATGACCGGAACGGAAGTTGGAAAGTCTTTCTGGAGGCGACCCGGCTCCTTGAGAAGGAGCATAGGAGGACGCAGCAGGACAGGCATTAGGAATTGAGTCAGGGGTGAGCTTCATCAGTTTGGGTTTTCAATTACAAAGGGCACTAAGCTCATTGGGGAATAAGCGGGGCGTCAAAGTTATAAATAAAAGTTAAACTTGATTACACATATTCATCATCAGAATATGTCTAAACAATTACTTTACAATTGCTTATGTATAATATTAAAGATCATGGATTTTTTGGCCTGAATTTTGCAATTCTCACGGCAGGACGGGGTTTGTAAAGGGAAAAAGGCGGTTAGAGCTTTTACCTGGCAGCCATAGACTGCCTATTGGAGGTTTTTCACCTGACACATTGTTCTGGTAAAAGGGTTTTAAGCGGATGCTTAAAACGTCATGATGGATGCATGGCAGCCATAGTCTGCCTTTCGATGATTCTTCTGTTTTATACACAGTTCCGATATATGGATTTCAAGCGGATGCTTAAAATGTCTTGAGGAGTGCATGGCAGTTGCAAACTGCCTTTCGGGGGATACTGCTATTTTTTACATGAGATTTAGATATGGATTTGAAGTTGCAAACTTCAAATAGCGGGATATCGAAACTTCGCCTCAGCCTTAGCCTTAGCCTAATTTTTACCTATCAATATCCTGTACCCATCCAATTTATCATTTGGAAGCGCCACAGATAAATGATAGTAGATGATCATCCATTCACCATCGATGCGTTCCAGGATGCCGGTGCTGCGGCAGGTGCCCATCCAGGTATCCAGCAATTCATCAAACCAGGCAATTTGTTCCCCGGGGCCTATGGTGATATTGCGCGATAGGGTTTTAAAGTCCCAAGCCGTCTCACGTTTGAAATATTCCTTTGACCATTCCCGGAGTTCATCCCTGAGCCATCGCTCGGTAGGGTCAGTCCCGATATAGATGCTGCCCGGGGTCATGCGCCCGAAGAAAGCATCTTCATCTGCTATCGAGGCCGCATGATGCCATTGGTTAACCAACGAATCAATCATCATGGCTTGGTTAGAGTCCGTGATACAACCCACTTTCCGACGTGTGTCGGTGATCATGGAGATCTTCCATTCCCCTTGCACCTTGATCAACTGAAAGCTGTTGACCCCACAATGGCTGAATTTCTTCTCAAAATATAATTCATACGGTGTCCAGACAGAGGCGATCCCGTCATCGATGAGGCATTGCCAGCCGGTGAGTCTTTCTTCCATATCCACCTCACCCATCAGTCCGATTCCCCGGAGGAAATCCGGCACCGCCTCCCCTTTTGCACGCGGGTTTCCTTTGGCATCATACGAATAGGTCATGAATTTAGCCCCAGGCGTAAAGCATGTCCGCAAGGCAGCTGTATCTGCCTTATACATGGATTGGAACATCTTGTTGATGACGGCCTGGATTTCGGATTCCTGTGCATGGACAGGCACCAGAGTGGTAAGGCAGAAATAAATGAAAAGGGCTTTTTGCTTCATGTGATGAAGATAGAATGGGAAAGGAATACGTTAGAGAAAAAATCGACGAAGCCGTTGTTGGTGTCCTCACCAATAACCTCCCTGATACCTATGCTGGTGGTGGGGACACCACGCCAGCGGCGCCGAAAATCTGCCGGACTTCGGGAATAACGACGTCACGGTAGGTCACCTGATGGTGCACCGCCACCGGCCAGGGATCCGTCAGGGGCAAGCCGATGTAGGCTTCAATCCGGTCTCTTGGAATCGTACTGATAGCTTCGAGTTGCTCCCAGATATCCGGAGGCCATTGGATCGGCTCTCCTGGATAGCATACGGCAAAGGCCTGGGCGATGGCATGTAGTCCAATATTATAATAGCCTTTTTCCATGTGCCCCTTGATGAGATGGGGTACGGATATGATGATGGTCCCGTCCTCTGGCTCCACCTCAGCGATGTGGACATCATCTGTATGAGCAGGAGAAAGGAAAGGATGGTGATAGAAGACAATCCGGTCTACCTTGTCATAGAGAAAATCCTGCTGGTGAATGGTCAGCAGGATTGCGTACCAGGCGAGGATATACTTGACATCCTCAGGGGCGTCCTGTTCATTCTTGTTTATAAAATCCTTCTTGATGATCCATCGCTTCATCCGGTCCTCCACCAGCCGCTGCTGCAGGACCGGCATCCTTGAAAACTGGGGAGCGGTATGCAGTAACATATGCCGCATATCCAGATCCAGCTGCTGAGGCACTCCCCTGATCATCAGTTGGTCGATCTGGAACTGGAAGGTAAAAGCTGCCACCAGGACCAGGATACTAACGGCCAGCAGGTAAAGCATATCAATATCCCTGATAAAGATGAAATAGGCGCTTACTAAAACACCAAATCCTGCCAGTACCATGATCCTTCTTGCCATCGCTAAATCAAAATTATCCTCAAGAATACCTAAATAGAACGGAAAATGCTACTTTTGCCCTCCCTCGCGACCTAAAGTTGCAAAAAGGTGAGGGTACCTTAGCTCAGATGGTAGAGCAACGGACTGAAAATCCGTGTGTCCCTGGTTCGATTCCTGGAGGTACCACTAAGAGAAAGACCCGATTTTCTTCGGGTCTTTTTTATGCCCTGCCTCCCGAAGGAATTTGTGTTACTTTTTTCATTGCTAAAAAAGTAACCATGGTTCGACCTTCACGTGCTCATCCATGTGCGACAGCTCACCAACCAAAATCTAGTCGCTCAAAAAACTCGCTAATTCTGAAGTTCAATACCCTGGCTTCCTTATCTGCTTGCTCGCTTATTCACTTTTCAGGCTTTGTTTCTTGAGATTGATTTCACCCATGAGTCTTGTCAGTATCTGAAAAAAATCTTCCTCGCAGCTCGGACAGTTT
>DATHZY010000251.1:0-2482 GCA_035458325.1 Saprospiraceae bacterium
TTCGAAAAGTAAGGATGTGCAGCTGCCCATAGAAGCAAATGGATGGAATATCCGGACGATCTCCAAGAGTACTTTGATAAAAGGGTTGTATAGAGCCAGGATACGATGGACGAGTGCGGGGAAGGAGTATTATAAGGAGGAGAGTGTTTATGTTGAGTGAGCAGTTAGCAGTTAGAAACTAGAAGTTAGTTAAAGGTCCCCTTTAGGGGATTTAGGGGTAATTGTAGTGAGTGGTGAGTGGTGAGTAGTGAGTGGTGAGTGGTGAGTTGTGAGTTGTGAGTAAGTAATGAATTTTTAAATGATAGCTGATGGCTGAGAGCTGACAGCTGAGAGCAGAAAAAATGAACGAGATATATCTAAGCATACTGACGGGGCTTTCGATAGGATTCTTAGGGAGCTTTCATTGTATCGGGATGTGTGGGCCGATTGCATTGGCATTGCCGGTGCATCGTTTTGCGGGAGTGCAGAAGTATGCTGGGATCTTACTGTATAATCTTGGACGGGCGGTTACCTATAGCTTGTTAGGATTTGCATTTGGATTGGTGGGTAGCCAGTTTCGGTTGTGGGGATTACAACAAGTGATATCGATTGGTGCCGGGGTCATGATCCTTTTATTTATTCTATCGCGTTTTTCATTTGCGTCACGGATCCCTGGAATGAACAAGTTAAACCTATGGGTGCAACAAGGGCTCGGCAGGTTGCTCTCAACTGCAAAAGGTCCAACCTCCTTGTTTCCAATCGGGCTATTGAATGGCCTCCTTCCCTGTGGCCTGGTGTACGTGGCCATTGCGGCTGCACTAGCGACCATGAGTTCGCTGAATGCTATGCTCCTGATGTTTTCCTTTGGGATCGGCACGATACCTGTCATGGCCGGCCTGATGATGTTTGGCCATCTGATATCCATCAATGTCAGGCAAAAAATAAACAGAAGTGTACCCTATTTTGTTGGAATCATGGCAGTGATGCTCATCCTTCGGGGAATGAATCTGGGCATACCCTACCTGAGTCCTAAACTGGAAAAAGAATCAACTGAGGTCAGTTGTTGTCATAAGCCTCAGTAGTGCATTTGAAAACATACCACCTGCTTTCTTAGCGGACCTGCAAAGGCAATGATCCGTCATCGATTTAACCTTTCAATGCTAATGGTATGTCTACTGATAAAAAAATGAAACCCGAAAGCCTGATGATGTCCTATGGCTACAGGCCGGAGCTTTCGGAAGGGGCCATCAAAAGTCCGATCTTCCAGACGTCAACCTTCGTTTTCAAGAGTGCAGAAGAAGGCAAAGCCTTCTTTGAAGTAGCCTATGGGTTGCGTGAAAAAAAAGAAGGTGAGGTCATGGGCCTTATCTACAGCCGGATCAACAACCCGGATCTTGAAATCCTCGAAAACAGATTATGCCTCTGGGATGAAGCCGAGGAATGTGCGGTATTTGAAAGTGGTATGTCTGCCATCACCACTGTCCTGCTTGAATTTCTAAAGCCTGGCGATCTTGTGTTGGCGAGTTCGCCCCTGTATGGCGGTACAGATCACTTTATCGAAAAAATCCTTCCGAAATTTGGAATCCATGCCGTGTTTTTCAAGGTTGGTCAAACCAGGGATGAAATCATGCACATCGTGGAAGAAACCGGCATGGCAGATAAACTGGCCCTGGTATTTATCGAGACTCCGGCCAATCCAACCAATGATCTGATTGATATAGCAGGAAGCAAAGACATCGCAAGGCATTTTTCCAGGCCTGAGCGAAAGGTCTTGCTGGCTGTAGACAACACGTATATGGGACCGGTATGGCAACATCCCTTAAAACATGGTGCAGACCTCGTGTTGTATTCTGCCACCAAGTATATCGGAGGCCATAGCGATGTGATAGCAGGTGCGTGTCTTGGTTCATCAGAACTGATCACCAGGGTGAAAGGATTGAGGACATTCCTTGGGAACATGGCCGGACCCTGGACGGGATGGTTACTCTTGCGGAGTCTTGAAACCTTAAAAGCCAGAATGGATATCCAGGCCTTTAATGCTGAACGCATCGCTGCACATCTCAATGAACATCCAAAAATTGAAAAAGTATATTACCTCGGCAACCTGACGGAAGCAGATGGTGAATCCTACCACATCCGCAACCGGCAATGCCTCACGAATGGCGGCATGATATCCTTTGATGTAAAAGGTGGAGAAAAGGAAGCTTTTATTTTTCTCAATTCCTTAAAACTCATCAAACTGGCAGTAAGCCTGGGAAGTACGGAAAGCCTGGCTGAGCATCCGGCTACGATGACACATGCAGATGTAGAACCTGAGCATAAAGAAGCCCTCTCCATTACTGAAAAAATGATCAGGCTTTCTATTGGCGTGGAAAATTACCGTGACATCCTGAGTGATATTGATCAGGCCCTGGAAAAGATTCCTGTCAGGGTCGAATCAACCAGGGAGGAAAAGAAGTTGCATTTGGTATAAGCATATTTTGCACGGACCATCCGAAGTGAT
>DATHZY010000252.1:0-6077 GCA_035458325.1 Saprospiraceae bacterium
CTATCTTTTGGTGAAACTGGTCTCAACGAGGGATTGAATAATATTCTGGCACTGGCTCATGATGAACATGACTTATACGTTGGCGGAGTATTTTCGAATATTGCCGGCGTGGAAGGAACCAGCTATATAGCACGATGGGAAGCTGAAACGGTTTCAAGCGAATTCCAAGGTGGCGATTCAGCGCAGGGTGACCTGGTCATATTTCCAAATCCGGTTAGACATGTACTTCACTTTAAATCACTGCAGAATAATTGTTTGCTTGAGCTTGTTCGCATTACGGGTATAACCAGCCAGATGACCTATGAGAAGTCATTCCCAGAGCAGCATATGGACGTTTCATTTCTGCCCCCGGGAGTATATGTTGTGGAAGCTAATACAAGCCACCAAACGCATACCAGGATGCTCATCAAGATCCCATGATTACGTCAGGACCTAAATTGGATCAGGATTTAACAACATGCACAACCCATGGTGAAGAATACCTGCCCTATGGGACTTCCGGAAAATTTTATGTATTTTTCATTGAATAGAAATTTCCGGATCTGGGACCATGACTTTTCTAAATCGAACTATTACCACCAAATTCCTTTTACATTTTTACCAATGGGCAAGATGTAGTAGCGCCTTCTTCTTAATCCTGGCAGAAACATCTACCATCCTCCACGGTCAACCATCAGGTGTAATTGATTCCATTCAAAACCTACTGGCGAAAAGAAACCTGAATAATGCACAGGCAGCAGTATTGAATCAAAAGTTAGGTGTGGCCTATCGGCAGGCAGTATTGCTTGATTCTGCCTTGATCTATTTTACAAAAGCTGTCTCTCTTTATTCTACGCTCGGTGATTCTTCCAATGTGTTGAAGTGCCAAAATGGAATTGCGGAAATTTACCTGATGCAGGGAAACAATACAGAGGCTGCATCTGTCCTTGAAGGAAATATCCCCATAGCCAAGGCACTTCAGGACATAGAGATCCTCGCCCAGACCTTCAATAGCCTTGGTCGTACATCCAACCAACTTGGTGATTTTGAGGCTGGATTGAAGTATTATGAAGAAGCATTGCGGTGGTCTACCGATGCAGGTCTGGATCGCCTGACAGCCAGCACGCTTTACGGCATGGGTATGAATTATTATGGACGCGGGGATTTCCCAAAGGCCTTATTGCAATATGAACAGGCCCTTGGCTTATACCGAAAGCTAAATAATTTGGATGCAATCCCTATCACCTTATCAGCGATGGGCAATATCTATTATGACCAGGGCCTCTATACAAAAGCGCTTCAACATCATATCGAAGCGTTAACAGCTAACCAGGAACTGAATAATCAATTTGGGATTGCCTCCAATTACTCCAATATTGCCAATGTCTATTTTATCCAGGATAATTATACGAAAGCGCTGGAATATCAAACCGAATCCTTGCACATGCATGAGGCCATCGGCAATAAAACAGGGATGGCCACCAATTATTATAACCTGGCCTTGATTTATGACCGGCTCCACCGGCACCTGGAAGCATTCACTGCACAGCGTAGCTCTCTTTCCCTCCATGAAGAAATACAGGACAAGGCGGGCGTTGCCTTTTGCCACAAACATTTAGGAGATCTGTATGGTGCGGCGGCTAAGTTTCCAGAGGCCATTAATAATTATGAAAAAGCAATCTTATATTCAAGAGAAGTGGGTGACCAGGTCACTACAGCACGAACCCTGATTAGCCTTGGCACACTGCAAAAAAGAATAAATCAATCGGCCCAGTCCCGGAACAACATTGAAAAAGGGTTATCGATGTCCCTGCACTTGGGCATCAAGGACGCTGTGCGGGATGCTTACTACCAGCTCATGACATTGGATAGTATATCCGGTCACTTTACAGAGGCGTTGGCACACTATAAATTATACACACATTATAAAGACAGCCTTATAGCGGAAAGTAATCACCAGTTGACACGTGAAATCCAGACCCGGTATGAAACGGAAAAAAAGGACCAGGAGATCGCATTGTTGAATAAGGAGTCAGAAATTCAAAAAATGGAAATTTCCAAACAACAGGAAATGAAGAACCTGATGATTGGGGGTTTTATAGTCCTCTCCATCCTTTCTCTTTTTATTTACCATTATTATCTCACCAGGCAAAAGCTAAAGCTTCAGGTATTGCGTAATAAAATCGCCAGCGATCTGCATGATGATGTAGGCAGCACCCTTAGTAGTATTTCTATTTTCTCACAAATGGCCAGGCAGCAATCCAGTGATATCATCCCTCTCCTGGAAAGTATCGGCGAAAGCTCTCGCAAAATGCTGGATGCCATGGCAGATATCGTATGGACTATCAATCCTGAAAACGATCAGTTTGAAAAAATCATCCTTCGGATGAGAAGCTTTGCCTATGAATTGTTGGGGGCGAAAAATATTGAATTTGAATTTAACGCCGAAGAGGATATTTCAACGCTGAAGCTTCCGATGGAGGTTCGTAAGAATCTTTACCTGATCTTCAAGGAAGCAACGAATAATCTTGTAAAATATGCAGAGGCGGATAAAGCCACTTTTGCCATTAAGGAAGAAAAAAATATATTGAGCATGTTGATCATGGATAATGGAAAAGGCTTTGATATGAGCCGATCGACAGAAGGGAATGGAATCAGAAACATGAAAAAACGCGCTGAGGAAATCGGTGGCCGGCTCACCATCGATTCCACACCAGGCAGAGGAACTACGATTCAATTGCACATTGCTGTATAGAACAAATGAGTAGATTCAAATAACCCAATGGATATGATCAAAGTAGCCATTTATGAAGACAACCAAAGCCTACGTCTCGGGCTATATCACCTGGTAAATGGCACTGAAGGTTATACTTGTGTGGGTGCTTTCCAGGATTGTGCCCATCTGATGCAAAACATCCGTGATACTGCTCCTGATGTCGTTTTGATGGATATCGGGATGCCGGGCCTTTCCGGCATTGAGGCCGTGAGAATCCTGCGAAAGGAATATCCATTGCTGAAGATCCTCATGCAGACGATTTTTGAGGATACGGATAAGATATTTGAATCTATACTCGCCGGCGCATCGGGATATATTCTTAAAAACACTTCACCTTCGAGAATCCTGGACTATATCAAAGAAACGTATGAAGGTGGCGCACCGATGAGTCCGTCTGTAGCGGTAAAGGTATTGAAGATGGTAGGACAACCTGTATCCAAGGAGGCCATAGATAAATTCAATCTCACCGAACGGGAAAAAGAAATCCTGGCCTGCCTGATCAAGGGAATGAGTTACAGAATGATTGCGGAATCCTGTTTTATCAGTGTTGACACCGTACGCGGACATATCCGGAGTATTTATGAAAAACTTCATGTGCACTCTAAAGGGGAAGCGGTGGCGAAAGCAATCAAAGGGAATATCCTGTAAAGGCGTGGGCATGCGCACTCGCAAAACAGCATATTTATGCTATAAAAGCTGAAGACACCGGAGGTTACATTTGAAGGATAGAGAAATCTCCTTTTAAATGCAGCTACTTCCCATTTTGACTTTGATCAGCCTTTATTATTATGGAATGGACACGCAGTTTCCAGGTCCTGTTGAAAATCCCTTCACAGGTTCTAATTCCATGAGCCCCCAATGGAACGATCTTTCACAAGAATTATATGGATCAGTACATGAGTTGGTCTTAAGCGGTAGTGATGTCTATGCCGGAGGTAATTTTCAAGATGCGGACGGTGACCCTGATGCAGATTATTTAGCCCGGTGGGATGGATGTCGGTGGCATGCCGTCGGGCCAGGATTGAATGGGACTGTTAGAGCCATTGCCATTCATGGGAGTGATATCTATGTTGGAGGAGAATTCTCTCAACCCTTTCCGAATATCGCACGTTGGGATGGAAATCAATGGTATCCATTAGGTGCCGGGCCTTTGGAAGTTGTCAATTCATTAGTGATAGATTCCAGTGAAATTATAGTGGGATGCGGTAATTGGAATTCGGGATTTGTGTCCATGTGGAATGGAACAGCCTGGCAAATGTTAGGACCTGTACTCAATGGAATGGTCAATGTGGTGAAAAAAAAGGGTGCAGACTTATATGCGGCAGGTAATTTTACAAATGTCGATGGGAATCCTGATGCAGATGGGATTGTAAAATGGAACGGAAGCACGTGGCTTAGTCTTGGAACGGGTGTTCCAGTAACAAGCACATTTGTGGGTATACGTGAAATTCTTTTTCATGAAGACGACTTATACATCGGTGGTGTTTTTATAAATGCAGGTGGAAACCCTCATGCAGATTGTATTGCTATATGGAATGGAAGCAGTTGGAATAATCTTGGCGTTTTGCCCTATCCCTATGGCCTTTTTCCAATGACTATGTTTGATGGATACTTGTATACGGCATCCGGTATCGGCTGGAATCCAGGGGTTGATGGTCTCTATCGATGGAATTTTTCCACTGAGGCATGGGAGGTATTTGAACTCACAGAGACGGGGCCGGATGATCCTCTGCTGGTCCTTGAATCAGACAATGATAATTTATATGTTGGAGGGTACAACATGATCATTGATGGTATATCGTATGGTGGCCTCGTCCGATGGGGTGCACCTTTTCAAAGTGAAATCACTATCAGCGGGATACCGGATGTATTGTGCGAGACGGAAATGCCAATATCCCTTCCCACGAACCAAGGTGGGTATGCTGGAAATTGGACCGGCATAGGAGTCATGAACAATGTATTTGATCCATCAGGCTTGATGGAGTCCATTACGTTGACTTTTGTTCCAGACAACAATTTCTGTCCTGTTGATTTCATTATTACCGTGTACGATTGCTCTACACCTCCTCAGATTGATTGGAAATGGGCAAAAGCGATTTCAGGAGACAATGCCCGAGAAGGTATCGGCATTCCTTATGTGTATGGGATAGCTACAGATACCTCAGACGCCGCTTATACCACTGGGTATTTTGCACATGAGGTTGATTTTGATCCAGGGCCAAATGAATACCTGATGACTGCTTACGGTGTTGTGGATGGCTTTGTCTGCAAGCTCAATAGCGATGGAGATTTTGTCTGGGCCAGGCAAATAGGAGGTGCAGGAAGCGGAGTGATTGCATATGCAATAGATTCAGATCGCGAGGGCAATGTATTTATCACGGGTGGCTTCTCAAGTTTTGTTGATTTCGATCCTGGCCCACAAACTCACACTTTGTATGCATTTGGTGAAAGTGATATTTTTATTCTGAAATTAAATCAAAATGGCGAATTCCAGTGGGTAAAAAATATTGGGGGTGTGCTTGGAGGTTGCTGGGGCAGTCACATATCCATTGAAGAGAATACAAGCAATATATACACCACCGGGACGACCAGCGGACAAATTGATTTTGATCCCGGGACAGGTGTTTTCCTCATGGGAAACGGTGACCCGAAATACAATATTTTCATTTCAAAATTAGATAGTCTTGGAAATTTTATCTGGGCTAAAGAAATCCGTGGCCCAACAGAATGGTCGTTCACTAGTGGCACTTCAATCGCAATTGACCAGACAAATGGGAATATTTATACGGCCGGGCATTTCTATGGAACTTGTGATTTTGATACCGGACCGGGAATTGATTCGATGACTTCCAACGGTGAGGCTGACGTTTTTCTTTTAAAGCTGGACAGCCATGGTGATTATCAATGGGCACTCCAAATGGGTGGAGTATCAAATGATTATTGTCCTGCTGTGGCATTGGGCAGCTCAGGCAATGATAACCTATATGTATCGGGCGGTTATAATGGCACTGTAGATTTTGATCCGGGCCCGGGTGTTTTCAACCTTACATCCGCTGATGAATTATTCATCTGTAAACTGGATAGTGCGGGGCATTTTATCTGGGGTAAATCATTTGGAGGTTCGGGTGGATTAACCGGCTATACCGGTGCTTATCTACACGTGGATACCTTTGAAAATGAGACCCTGGTCGCCACAGGAGGTTTCGCCGGCACGGCTGATTTCGATCCGGGTCCTGAAAATTATGAGCTGACTACTACCGGAGAATTAGATCTCTTTGTTACAAAAATGGATAGTTCCGGAAATTTCATTTGGGTAGAAACG
>DATHZY010000253.1:0-4199 GCA_035458325.1 Saprospiraceae bacterium
GATTCGGCAGAGGTGGCACGCTATCTCGAATCTATATCCAGATGGCAAGCTATCCTGGAGCGTAATGCGATGTTGAAGGATAGTTCGGAATTTGTCCGCAATCTTTCTTTTGATGCGGGGGCGACCTATGAGTATACCGAAACGAGTGATACAACTTCGAATGCAACCATTGAAAATTCAATCAACAGTGAGTTTTCACTGGCGACAGGCTTTGGATTTTCTTTTAGTGATGTGGGTTTCAAAGGAAATATAAAGTTTATCACTAACACCAGCAACAGCTTCAATGACGGAAGCAGTGAAGCCAAGGGTGTGCAGACAGGATATACCCTGGCTGATAATGATCCGGGTGATGCCTTCACTGTAGACGTCAGTATGGATAGTGTGTATAAGACGCCTGTATTCAAACTCAAGGCAGGTCAATCTTCCTGTCCATGGGAGCCTGGTTCTGCGAATCGTGAAGGACCAAATCTGGAATTAGCCCCCGGCTCGCAGTTCGTGGCCTCCAATGTTCCGGCCAATGAACCGGCAGTTTTTCAATTTAAACTAGGAAACCTAAGTGCTTCAAATGAAGACTGGACGTATGCCTTTACATCTGTTGCTGCAAATAATCCACATGGAGCCGTCATTAAATTGAATGGGCAGCCCTTGAATTATCTGCAGAAATTTATCATTCCTTACGGAACCTCGCAGATGGTGACCTTGACAGTAGAACGTGGGCCGATCGAATATGATTATGACAGCTTGCTCGTGGCCCTGGTATCCGAATGTGAATTTGAGCGTAACCTGGCACTTTCCCTTCCGTTGGCCGGGGATCCTAAATTCTTTTCAGGAATACATATCGGTGCCCACTTCATCAGACCATGTAGCGAAGTCAATATCAACGTACCTGAGCAGGATTGGGTGATATTCCCCGATCCGATGACGCCAGGCTCCGATGACGAACGACGTATTACAGTCTCTGGATATGATACAACTGAAGCAAGTTTTAAACTTATCAGAGTACAATACAGGCGTTCAAATGGTGATGGAGCCTGGATTAATATTCCGGGGATATCAGACCGATACAATCCGAATTGGATAGATTTTGATGCATTGCCTGAACCTAAGCCACCGGTGCTTCAACCTGACTTTACTCAGTTTTTCTGGGAAACGACAGGTCTTTCAGATGGTCCATATGAAATACGGGCTGTAACGGTATGCTCCGGTGATGCCACAGATCGACCCGGCTATTCACAAGTCATCAAAGGCCGTATTGACAGGGAACCACCAAGTCTGGTGGGCGTGCCGCAGCCATCGGATGGGGTATATCAGGTCGGGGATGAGATATCATTCACGTTCAATCAGCCGGTCAATTGCAGCAAGTTGATTCAGGCTGACCTGCAGAATCCAAACAATGTGGGTCTGTATGATGCGACCACCAATACATTGATCGATGCCAATATCACTTGTGTGGATAACAAAATAGTTATCGATCCTATTTTCCAGAATGAATTTTATGAGAATCACATTCTGCGTGCTGAATTGCATAGCATCGAAGACCTTACCGGAAACGTACTCATTGAAACGGATTGGGAATTCTATGTCGATCGCAATGAATTAGCATGGTTGACGGATAGTATCGGCCTCACGAAATATGCGGATGAAAATAAAACGATCACGGCAAAAATTCATAACAGAGGTGGATATCCGGTTCCGTTTACGATCCAGAACATACCAGACTATGTGCATGTGACACCTGATGCAGGTACACTGGTGCCTAATGAAATTCGTGATATTCAATTTACCGTTGATTCCACCGTAGCGAGAGGCTGGTATTCTGATTCGATTATACTGCATACAGAGACAGGTGAAAATCCATTCTTTATGGGAGGTGATGAAATCATGCCTTTCGGGGCACGTGTCATCTGCCGACCTCCGGGATGGCATGTTAATCCTGCATTGTACCAACTGACGATGAACATGAATCTCAGGTTTATGATCGACGGTGAATTTTCAGTTGATCCGGAAGACCAAGTGGGTGTTTTCATCGCTGGGCAATTACGTGGTACGGCGAAACTGGAGTTTGTGCCGGCGTACAATTACTGGGTAGCCTTTGTGACTGTATATGGAAACACGACGGATGCCGGCAAGCCCCTGGTGTATGAGATCTTTAATGCAGCGGAGTGTCTCCATTATCCGGCCAGCCTGTCCGGTAATTATACCTTCGTTTCGAATAGTGTAGTCGGTATTCCGGCAGCACCAGGTATAGTTACCACCGGTAGTCTGTTGCTGCGCGAAATCGATGTGAAGACAGGTTGGAACTGGATTTCATTCAACCTCGGATTTCCAAATCCTGCCATTAACACCGTGCTTGGGAACATACCTAATCCGGATAATGATCTCATCAAGGACCAGACTAAATTCAGTACGTTTGGTAGTGGGACATGGTCCGGTGCTTTAAATAACATCACGAATACGACGTTGTATTTATATCAGGCCGCTCAACCGAATACGATAAAGATCACGGGTAACGCCTTGACACCATCAGCAGTACCTATTCCTATCGTTGCTGGTTGGAACTGGATCGGATATATACCCAATTTTCCACTCACGGTCAATGATGCGCTTGCTTCAATACCCAAACAAGCTGGTGATATTATCAAGAGCCAGTCAGCATTTGCTCAGTATGTCAATAGTACCATCGGATGGGTCGGCAGTCTAACGCACTTAAAACCACTGAATGGGTATATGCTGAAGACAGCGTCAGCGGGTACAATTGTATATCCTAATTCCGGATTCACGGAAGATCCTATTGTTTCGCGTGGTGCACCGCCATTGCCGCAACGATGGTCGGTGGATGCTGCACAATACGAGCATAACATGACACTCATTGGTATGTTCCAATACGACAACACCAATGCGACGATGGCAGATATGGAACTGGGTGCATTTGTTGGAGAGGAAATACGTGGTGCTGCGCAAGCAGTATACATTGAAAATCTTGATTCGTATATGTTCTTCCTGACGAGTTATTCTAACAGCAACGGAGAACAATTACATTTCAAATTGTACGATCCTGCCACCGGAGAGATTCTGGATATGGAAGAGAAGATGACCTTCTTACCTAATCTTCACCAGGGAAGTATCGCGGAACCGGTGCCGTTTACACTACAATCCACAAGCACTGTCGGGGGAATGAATAAACAATTGTTCGACGTTTCTCCCAATCCATTCCGGCATGAAACAGTTTGTCGTTTTACCTTGTCAAATGACCAGGACGTCTCCATAAGTATCATTGACCTCAATGGAACAGAAGTTTATTTTGCACAGTGGCACGCTCTGGAGGGATTCAACACCCTGACATGGAATGGCCTTTCTTATGAAAGTGTTCAATTGAGTAGTGGTGTGTACATCGTACGCTTAAAAACGGACGAGGGACTCCTCACACGAAAAGTGGTATTGCAGCGATAGACCTTATGGCTGGATACCCATTGGTATAGTTTAATACATTTGGAATATTTTGAAAAAGCCGGACTCTGATAACTGGGGCCGGCTTTTTTTATTAGTCTTAGTAATAAAAAGGGGAGGTATTGTTTGACTAAAAATTTGGGAGGGTCCCATTTGGTGAACTGACAATCAGAAATATTTTAAAGAGTTAATACTGGGATAATTAAATCTCCGTTTAATCAGTAAATCCCTAAATACCCCGATATGATCCTCAACAGACCGATTCTACTGTTTGGCCTTTTAACCTTGCCAATATTTTCAATGGAAGCCCAGGATGTAGACTATGGAGTCGTATTAATCTATAATAGTTCCAGTCAAACTAATACCGACCCAACCATCCCGGAAGACGGTACCACCCAATGGAATGCACTGGGCACCTGGGGAGGTGGTGGATTTATCAAGAAAAGTTTATTACCCAAATTTGATGCACAGTTAGCTTTGTTGTTTCAACAAAAGGGATACAAGGAGCTTGCCCAGGTGGGGTTGGTTCCCGGCGGGCCTGTGTACGACTACAATCTGAGAAATACCTTTAATTATTTAAGTGCTGACATGTCTATCAGGTATAAAATGTATAACGCCAACACCTTTGGTATAAGCATAAACCTGGGATTGGAGTACAATTACTTATTGAATTATACCATTAGATCTGATACCTTTCCTATCAACGTGTTTTATCCTGTCAATGCTTATCAGGACCAATGGGAAAAAAGCAA
>DATHZY010000254.1:0-4360 GCA_035458325.1 Saprospiraceae bacterium
AAGTCAAGGTTTAAGATCCACTACCAGTTTGCGGATTACTTACCTCAGGAATTGTCTGCAATAGCCCATTATACGTGTCAGGAAAAGGAGGTGAACCTGACGGCAGAAGCGCGCCATCTCGTGGATGAAATTATTACCGAAGCATATCGCAACCGCGACAGAACATTCGGTAACGCCCGGTTTGTGAATGACCTCATTGAAAAGGCAAAGGTTGCCCTGGGCCTCAGGATTATGAAGAATCCGCAAGTGAAGGATCCATCGCGTGATGATCTGTCAAATATCCTTCCGGAGGATATCATGGCGATCAAGGCATTGGAGGACTTCACTTCTCCAATCATTCCTGTAGATGAGAAATTACTTGAACTGTCGCTGGCTGAATTGAATGCCTTGACTGGCCTGGAGGCTGTCAAGAAGCAAATCAAGGAAATGGTTGATATCGTGCGCTATCACCAGACCATCGGACGAGGAGTGCTCAACAAGTTTTATATGCATACCGTCTTTATTGGCAATCCTGGAACAGGAAAGACGACTGTGGCCCGCATCCTGACCCGGATCTACAAGGCACTGGGTATTCTTGAGCGTGGACATATGGTAGAGACCGATCGCCAGGGGCTGGTGGCAGGATATGTGGGGCAGACCGCACTCAAGACGGCTGAAAAAATAGATGAAGCCATGGGTGGCGTGTTGTTTATTGACGAGGCATACGCGCTTACCAATTCTTCCGGCAATGCCCATGATTTTGGAAACGAAGTGATACAGACCATTCTCAAGCGGATGGAGGATAAAAGGGGACAGTTCTTTGTCTTCGCAGCAGGATATCCGGATAATATGGAGGCATTCCTTAAAGCAAACCCCGGGCTTAGTTCAAGGTTTGACAAGGTGCTGCGGTTTGAGGATTACAGTCCTGAGGAATTGAATGAAATCGCTATCCATATGATCCAGGCCCAGGATATGCGGATAACGCCAAAGGCACTGGAGCACCTGAATACCTATTTCAGGTTCTTGTATGAATACCGGGACAAGTATTTTGGCAATGCCAGGAATATCCGGCAGACAGTCCAGGATGTCATTAAAAACCAAAATCTGAGACTGGCCAAATCCGAGGGTGACGTTCGAAATCAAGCCAATCTGATCACTTTTGAAGATGTAAAGGATTTTGCGCGCGATAAAAACATGTCAGGTTTCCAGCGGCAGGGTATAGGTTTCAGGAAGTAAGCCTTTCAAATCCAGGGAAAAGTAACTTTTATTACACCCTTCCTGGGATTTATGCTTGTACTTTTACGGCATGAGCAGGATTTCCAGCATTTTCAAGATGACATGTCCGCGATGCAGGCAAAGTAAGTTATTTGAAGCTCCCATGCAGTTTTCCAAGCCGCTGGCGATGAACAAGCAATGCCCGGTGTGTGGACAGAAGTTTGAACCCGAACCAGGATTCTATTTCGGAGCAATGTTTATCTCCTATATTTTTCTGGCCTTCTTTAGCCTTGGACTCACCGGTTTGTTGGTTTTCTATTTTCACCAATCCGTTGATTTGGCTTTTTTAGTCCTGTTGCTTACCCTTGCTGTGATGTTTATCTGGAACCTCAGGTTTAGCCGGTCCATCTGGATTCACCTGGTCGTAAAATATGATCCTAAAACTGTTGCCCAGCCCCATAAGCATTAATCATCACAGCACCATGTCCAGTTGACGTCGATAAGCTTTGGTGAGTGGATGTTGAGTCCCAAGGGTATTGAATATCCCTATGGCCGCTTTCGATAGCTTTCCATCTCCTTTTTTATTGTCTTTTCCAAGTACTCCGATCACCATAGGCATAGCCTCCTCCAGACTGCCTCTCCTGAATAAGTTTTGAATTTGGTTCAGCTCTTCATCATCAGAAGGCAAAAGCAGGAAATTGGCAATATCTCTCAGGTAAGTTGCCTTGTCATAGAAAGGCGTACCCATCTTGATCGTCTCCAGGATTGTGTGAACCTTTTCGGGAGCGTCCCACAAGATTAATTGACTCAATACAATTCGGATTTCGGGGCTTTCAGGATATCGCTCCATTAATGGCTCCAGGTCACCTGGCTCCGGTACTTCCTTTTCGCCGAGCAGCTGATCCAATGCCAATAGTCCCTGATTTGGCAATGCATGCTTCAACCATTCGAGGATCATCTGCCGTGGCAAGGCACCAGTGAATTCATCGATGACCTCTCCGCGATAAAACAATTTTACATTTGGAATACTGCGGATGTTATACCTGGCGGCCAACTCTTGCTGATCCTCTGTATTTACCTTGACGAGACTCCACTGACCTTCCTGATCCCGGGCGAGTTGCTCAATGACGGGCCCCAGTATCTTGCAAGGTCCACACCACGGTGCCCAGAAATCAACCAATACAGGCAACTGGAAACTCTTGTCTATTACTTCTTTCTGAAAATCAATCATATCCGTATTATCTTATCCTTAACCCATCAAAGTGTATTCCTATAGGGGCTATTTGACTGTTTGGCAGTATTTTTCAGCCTTGATGACATTATGTCGGAAGGTTTAACACAATTAGTCCTGCAGTTTTACATTCATCAGTCAATTTAGTCAAATCAATAAATGAAATACAGGTATTCCGTATACGTTTTGATGTTGCTGTCCATATTCATAGCAGACGCAAATCCTGTCCATGCCCAGGCGAACATGGGACAAATTCGCTCCATTGACAAGGTCTGGGAAGAATTGGGCCTGGACAGCAAACACCATGTAGGTATATCGATCTATGACCTGCAGAAAAGGAAATCCATCTTCAGTCACCGTGAAGATAATTCGTTCACACCTGCATCCAATGTCAAAATACTGACGATGTATGCTGCCCTGGAATTACTCGATGAACAACTCGATGCGGCATTGTATATAGAGAAGGAAGATAGTCTCATCATATGGGGTGGGGGAGATCCGGGCACCTACTTTCCGGATCGCGAGCAGCCGGCAGCCTTACCTGACTTCATCAGGGCTAGTAACAAGAAGATTGTCTTTTGCGATGACCATTTTCAAACGACGCGCTTTGGATCCGGATGGGCATGGGATGATTATCATTTTACCTATCAATGTGAACGAAATGCCTTTCCGATCTATGGAAACAGATTATGGATCTTGCGGAGCGGAGATGAAATCACGGTAACCCCCGCATATCTTACATCCCTCGTCAAGGTAAGTACGGATAGTGTTTCAGATGAAGGCAAGACAGAATGGGGTGATGGTTATTTCTATACCTACAATCCGCAGGAGTCCATTGAAGAAGTTGAAGTGCCTGTTACCTTCTTTAAAAATGATGTTCAATATTCCTGGGCAGAAGCTACCGGAAAGGAAATCTTATTTACCCATAGGCCACTTCCTCCAGATGCGTTGCATATTAAAGGATCATCAAGGGATACATTGATCAGGATCATGATGCAGGAGAGCGATAATTTCATCGCGGAACAGCTCTTGTTAGCATGCGCGCTAAAGAAACTCGGACATATGTCTGAAAAAGACATCATTGACACATTGCTATATGGCCCGTTGAGTGAAATTGAATCCGAAATTGATTGGGTCGATGGGTCAGGATTGTCGAGGTATAACCTGATGACACCGCGTTCTATTATTTCATTACTGCTGCACATCCTTGAACTAAAAGATATTAATTACCTAAAGGAAATGTTTCCTGCCGGTGGCAAGACAGGAACGCTTCAATATAGCTTTAAAGGCCACAAGGGCATTCCGTATATCTACGCGAAAAGCGGATCGCTCAAGAATATCTATTGTCTCAGTGGATTTCTGCTCACCAAATCAGGTAACATCCTGTTATTCTCCTGGATGAATAACCAGATTCCGGGCAAGTCCTATGAGCTTCAGAAAACCATGGAAAAGTTTTTTTCTTTTCTTTACGAGCAATATTAGATCTGACACCCATGTTCAATGCCCTCCCTACAGCGCAGTTACTCGCTCTTGCAGAATCCTACGGTCTTCCACTCTTTGTGTATGATGCGGCCACCATTGACCGGCAGATTGATACCCTTAAACGCTCCTTTGATGTACCGGCCCTGGATATCCGCTATGCCTGCAAGGCCCTGAGCACGATCGGTATTCTACAGCAAATCTATCAGCACGGTTGTGGAATAGATACGGTTTCTCCTGGTGAAATCATCATGGCACTCGAAGCAGGTGTGCCAGCAGCACATATCAGCTTTACGCCTTCTGGTGTATTGACGGAAGAGTATGCTTTTGCCATCGAAAAAGGCGTTCATGTGCATGTCGATCAATTGTATGTGCTGGAATGGCTTGAACGTCACTTTCCCGGCACCTCCATCACCCTGCGATTCAATCCTGGAATTCAGGCAGGAGGACATTCCA
>DATHZY010000255.1:0-8839 GCA_035458325.1 Saprospiraceae bacterium
AGGTCATAGCCGATCTGTTCATACGAACGGTAATACCTGGACTCCAGTAATTCGATCTTTCCCTTGGCCCTGTTGAAGTTCTTGAGGCTGTAATTGGAGCTAGGGTCATCGCCATTGAGGATGGCAAGTTCGCGTTCGAAACCCGAGGTTCTAGCCTGGATGACCTGGATACTATCCTTCAATTTCTTGCTGATATCACTGCTTTTGAGTGATTCGAGGGAGGCTTTCTCCCGTTCGACCGAGTTAGTAACCTCAGTCACCCTGGTAGCCAAGATTTCTGTCTGCCCGGAAGGGTGGTAGATCCCTGTCTTCGCCCTGTAGTAAACAAGGGTGTCCAGGTTATTTTGCATCACTTTTTCCTTGTTGTTGATCGACCGCTGGTACGAAGCAGCCAAGGATATCTGGCTATTCTTGATGATCGACTTGACTTCCTGGTCTATCATGCGGGTGGCCACATTGGCCATCGCAGCAGCCCGCTCAGGGTCTGTATCTTCGACTGTAAGCTCTAAGGCGTCCTGCTTGGTGAGCAGGATTTTAAAATTCTCCCGAAAGGCCTTCCTCATCTTAAACTTTGCCTTTGGTGTCCCGGGCTTGATCTTATAGACGGTCCACAGGTCAAATGAATCGATCAGAAAATCGACAATCCCATGGGAATTGCCTACCGTCAGAATACGGTCGATATCTTCACCACTACCATAATAGTACATCTCGGTGCTACCCCCACCGAATACCTTTTCAGGCTTGAACAAGTCCTGGCTGGCCGCATAAAACACGGTTTTGCCCTGGTAATAATTAGGCAGCAGGAGCGACAGGAGCGCGCTCACCACGAATGCGCCCACGGTGATAAACATGATACGGCGGCGCCAGGGATACAGGGTCCCCAGTATTGGCAACAAACTATCCTTTTCCATGGCCATACCTGTATAACGGTCTTTTATAGTGACCGGGGTGCAAAAGTAAGAAGAATAAGCTTGTGGGCTTATAAGTTCATTAGCCCGGCAACCCATCAACTATAAGCCTATAAGCATAATAAGCTTATAAGCCTATAAGCCTCATTCAATCGATTCATCCTTGATATCCTCCGGCACCCCTTTCTTGGTTATAAAGATGGAGTAGAAAATCGATCCGGAGATACACACGAGGATCACGCCGAGGGAGATAAACACCATGGTTTGCTTATCGATCCACTGACTGATCCAGTGTTCGGCAAGCATTTTAATACCGATGAAAACCAGGACGATGGCTATCCCCTGCTGGAGATAATCAAATTTAGAAACCGCACCGCGTAAGAGGAAGAACAGAGACCGCAGACCCAGTACGGCAAAGATATTGGACGTATAGATGACCATCTTATCCCTCGAAATACCCATGACAGCAGGGATCGAATCCAGCGCAAAAACAAGGTCAATGGCCGCCAGCATGATCACGACTACAAACAATGAGGTATAGAGCTTTTTACCATTTTCGATTACCGAAAATTTACCATCTCCATCATGCTTGGCCAGTGGTAATACCTTGTTGAGGTACTTAAACAGTTTAGTATCGTGGGGATCAAACTCTTCGTCTTCGGAGGAGGTAAACATCTTATAGCCTGTATACACCAGGAAGGCGCCAAACAAATACAAGATCCAACCGAAACGATCTACCAGCGCGACACCTACCGTGATAAAAATGACCCTGAAAACTATCGCCATCATAATTCCTATAAGCAATACCCTGGGGATATGCTTGGCCTTGACCGAAAAGGAGGTAAAAATCAGGATGAACACAAATATGTTGTCAATGGAGAGGCTCCATTCCATGAGGTAGGCACTGATATACTCAAACGCGATGATCTGGCCATTCTCAATCCACATAAAGACGAAAAAGCCCAGGGCGAGCGCTACCCAGAAAAAGGTTTGGTACAAGGCCTGGCGAATGGTGATGATTTGGTTCTTTTTACTCAAAAGACCCAGGTCAAACGTCAAGGCGAGGACCAGGAGAATTCCAAAAACGACAAAAGTGATCTGATCAGGATTCATGAATAGGTATTAAAAGGTCAAAGATATCCCGAATGGGGTGAATAAAGCCATAATCCTGGCACGAGGTATATTCCATCCATTAAAGGTCATGCGCCGTTGCAGGAGCGTCGTGGTGAGCGTAGTCGAACTATTTGCTCCTGCGACCATTGTAAATCCCCACCAAAGTACAAAACCGAAATGCCGTTGGATGGAGTTATCTCCGCCAACCACCGCGATACCTACCCCAGTTTCGTAGAGATTCTTCTTTGGAGCCATCCTAGCTGGCGGCGAGAACGCCATCCAGCGGCCATGGCCGTTGCAGGAGCGTCGTGGTGAGTGGAGTCGAACTATTTGCTCCTGCAACGGCACACCGCCTGGTAAATAAAGGCTCCGGGCCTGCATATTCCCTGAAGGGTAATTATAATAATAAGATGTTGTAAATCAATTATATATGTGCCACAAAAAGAAATGTATCCCCTGCCTGGGTGGTTTCTGTCACCCGATCTATTGACAAGTACTATATTTTACCCCTAATTTGGTCTTTTGTCTGTACAAACAGGAAGACCAGCTGTGGAATTATTTACGGACGGGAACCGTTTCAAAGACTTTATAGGCTAACGCATGGGGCAAACTGGCAATTATCATCTTCTCATCCAGAAACTGGATGCTTTCACAAGACGGTATTATCTCAATAAAATGATCAGGGGAAGCCTGATCACGGTAGGAGCCGTATTGGCAGTGTTCCTGACCTACAACCTGCTGGAGCACCAGTTTTATTTCAGCAGCGGTACACGTCTTTTATTACTCATTTCCTTTATCGGCATGACTCTGGCCAGTCTGGGCTATCTGGTGCTTTGGCCCGCAGCCCAGTATTACCGGCTAGGTAAGGTGATTTCGCACGAACAGGCTGCCACCATCATCGGCAATCATTTTGGCCATATCCAGGACAAACTCCTCAATGTCCTGCAACTCAAACGGCAGGCTGATCAGGTCCAGGGCAATACAGAGCTCCTTTTTGCCGGTATCGAGCAAAAAACAAAGGAGATAGAACTGGTTCCGTTTAAGTCCGCCATCGATCTCGGCAAAAACAGGAAATATCTCCGGTATGCATTGCCTCCGCTATTGCTCTTATTGTTTTTACTCGTCGCGGCCCCCAGCATCATCCGGGATAGTACCAATCGCCTGATCCATACCAATAAGGTCTATGAGCGCGAAGCCCCCTTCCGCTTTGTAGTCAATACCGACCAATCGCTCTCTGTCATCCAATACGAAGACTTTGACCTGCAAATCACCACCGAAGGTTCGATGGTGCCGGCTGAAGTATATATTGAGATTGATAACTATTCATACCGGATGCGCAAGGATGGCGCTGATGCCTTTTCGTACCATTTTAAAAATGTACTCGAAGACACCCCGTTTAAAATCTATGCCGGTCCTGTCTCATCACAGGAAATGTTGTTGAGCGTAATCAAGAAACCTGGCATCCTCACTTTCGATATCGGACTGGACTATCCTTCCTATACCGGTCGTAAAGATGAAGACCTCAGAAACATCGGAGACCTCGTGGTCCCTGAAGGAACACAGCTCACCTGGGATATTCAGGCAGCCCATACCGAAGCCATGGATGTCTTCTTTGAAGGCAACACTTCAAAAACGGAAGCTGAACGCCGGAGTGAAGACCGCTTTATCGTCAAGTCAAGAGCGACCAGGGACGGCCGCTACACCCTCTTCCTCAACAATAGTCTGTTGCCAAGGCCCGACAGCGTACAATACAGTATCCGTGTAGTCCCTGACCGTTATCCGGGTATCCGTGTGGAATCCTTTACCGACAGCCTGCAGCAAGACATGATCTACTTTGCCGGCAATGTAGATGATGATTACGGCATCCGTACGCTGACCTTTCAGTATGAACTGCTGGATGAAAAAGGAAAATTAAAAGAAGTCAAGACACAGGGCCTGAGTGTGCCTCATCCAACCCAATATTCCTACACCCACAGTTTTGATATCCGTACACTCGCCTTACAACCCGGTGAGCAGGTGCAATATTATTTTGAAGTGCATGATAATGATGGCATCCATGGAAGCAAGGCAAGCCGCACCCCGGTCATGCAATACCGTAAACCAACGGCTGAAGAATACGCCAAGAAGGAAAAAGAAAATAATGCCCTCATTCAACTGAACCTCGAAAAGTCGCTCAAGGAAACACGTGACCTGCAGGAAGAAATGAAACGCATGAAGGAAAAACTCATGCAGGAAAAGAAAGCGGAGTGGCAGGACAAGAAAGAAATTGAAAAGCTGATCGAGCGCCATCATTCTTTAAAAAAGGAGATGCAGGAGGCAGTGGAAAAATTCCAGGAGAACATTCAGAACCAGCAAGAGCATAGCAAGCCAAGTGAAGAGCTGCTTGAGAAACAGGAGAAAATGGAAGAGCTCATGAAGGAACTCGCCAGTAAGGAAATGGAAGAGCTCATGAAGAGAATGGAAGAACTGCTGAAGCAACTGGAAAAAGAAGGCGCCATCGATATGATGGAGCAGATGGAGTCCAATGACGAGGAGCTTGAAAAAGAACTTGACCGTGTACTCGAAATGGTAAAAGAGCTCGAGGTGGAAGTTGGCATGGAAAAAGCCATCGAAAAGCTGGAAGAAATGGCTGAAAAAGAAGACAGTCTCAGCAAGGAATCTGAAGAAGAAAAGAAATCAAGCGAAGAATTACAAAAGGAGCAGGAAGAGCTCAACAAGGAGTTTGACGAGCTGCAAAAAGACATGAAAGACCTCCAGAAAAAGAACGAAGAGCTGGAGCGTCCGAAAAACATGGAAGGCGCTGATGAGCAGATGGAGAAGATAGACCAGGACATGGAAAAGAGCAAGGAGCAGCTCGAACAAAAGCAGAGTAAAAACGCATCCAAGTCCCAAAAGAATGCTGCCCAGCGTATGAAGGATATGGCCTCCCAGATGAGTGCCCAAATGGAAGCGGGCGAGCAGGAGCAAATGGAAGAAGATATGGCGATGCTTCGGCAGTTGCTCGAAAACCTGGTCACACTATCCTTTGACCAGGAACACCTGATCAATGATTTCACTGCGACAGAAGTAACGACACCGCGATATGTGACCCTTGTACAGGAGCAATTTAAGATCAAGGATGATTTTAAAGTTGTAGAGGATACCCTCCATGCCCTGAGCAAACGGGTGACCCAGATAGAGAGTTTTGTGCATGAGAAAGTGTCAGATATCAACTTCAACCTGAAAAAGAGCCTTGAGCAGCTGGAGGAACGGAATAAAGTCATTTCAAGCGACCATCAACAGCGCACAATGACCTATCTGAACGATTTGGCACTAATGTTGAGTGAAGTGATGAGTCAGATGCAGCAGCAGATGGCCAATAAGATGCCTGGAAGCCAGAATTGCAAGAAACCTGGTGGAAAGAGTTCTGGTAAGGACGGTAAAATGCCCATGGATAAGATCACCCAGGGGCAACAAGGGCTTAGCGAGGAGATGAAGAAGATGTCGGAGCAAATGAAAAAAGGGGACCAGGGCAAAATGAGCAAGGAATTTGCACAGATGGCTGCCAAACAGGCGGCACTCCGGAAGGCTTTGAAAGACCTGGGGCAAGAAAAGAAAGAGCAAGGCAAAGGAATGCCGGAGCTGGACAACATCGCAGAAGAAATGAACAAAATCGAGATTGATCTCGTCAATAAACGACTGAACAACGAAACCCTGAAACGCCAACAGGATA
Source organism: Saprospiraceae bacterium (assembly GCA_035458325.1). Classification (GTDB taxonomy): domain Bacteria; phylum Bacteroidota; class Bacteroidia; order Chitinophagales; family Saprospiraceae; genus Opimibacter. The sequence continues at coordinate 5,734 of DATHZY010000255.1, forward strand.
TCACTACCCGTCTGCTGGAAGCTGAGAAATCAGATCGCCAGCGTGACCAGGATGAAAAGCGACAGGCTGAAACCGCCATGCAACAAAAGCGATCTATGCCGCCCGCACTTGAACAGTACATTCGTCAACGCGAAGCAGAAATAGAACAATACAAGTCTGTATCTCCCGACCTGAAACCATATTACAAGTTCCTGGTCGAAGAGTATTACCAATCGTTGAAAAATTCAAATTGATCCACTCATCACCATACGCGCTGAAATATTGAAACTACCCTCACATCCCAGCTGTATCTGCGAGGTTGAAACCTTTGTCAGGGACCTGGTGGAACGTTTGCATATCGATGAAAATCTGTATCCGAACATTCTCATCTGCCTGACCGAGGCTGTCAACAATGCGATCATCCATGGTAACCGTCTCGACGAACAAAAGAAGATCCAGGTTTCCTGCCACGAAAAGGAGCACGAGATCCAGTTTATCATCTCTGACGAAGGAAGTGGATTTGATCCCTTTCAGTTGCCCGATCCCACCAGTAAGGAGCGGATCGAAACGGAAGGTGGCCGGGGTGTATTCCTGATGAAGCAGCTGACGGATGAAATTCATTTCCTGGACCAAGGCCGGACAGTCAAATTGATGTGGAGGATCTGATCCCAGACTGGCCCGTAACGGAAGAAGACGAATCCGGTATATTCTTTACGTCAAATGATGTGGCGTTTGAACCTGCTGATCCGGAGCGTCTGATCCATTGGATCCACGACACCGTTGAAGCAGAAGGGCACGAACTCAACAGGCTCGACATTGTCTTTTGTTCGGATGAGTTCTTACTCGAGATCAACCGCACTCACCTCGATCACGATTACTATACAGACATCATCACCTTTCCGCTCAATGATGATCCCCTCATCGCTGAAATTTACATCAGCATCGATCGTGTGCAGGAAAATGCTACCGGGCTAAAGATCTCTTTTGAAGAGGAGTTGCATCGGGTGATGATCCATGGGGTGTTGCACCTGTGTGGATATGATGATCATGAGGAAGAGGATATCCGGGTGATCCGTAAGAAGGAAGAGTTTTATCTGAAAAAGTTAGCAGTGGGCAGTGAGCAGTGAGCAAGGAGCAAGGAGCAAGGAGCAGTTAACTCATTCGACAGATTTGACAGTAAGGATACAGAGTTTAGGGATGAGCCCTGCGGGAGTTGAGCTGTCAGCCGTCAGCTATCAGCTATCAGTTATTAACATTTAACAAATATCTTTTACTGCCCGGCACCAAAAGGATAAACATATTATCTAAGCTATAAGCTTGATAAGCCGATAAGCCATAAGCCCATAAGCTCCATCAACTCATCAACTCATCAACTCATCAACCCATAAGCATATAACCTTCTAACCTCCTAATCTCCTAATCTCCTAAACTCATTTTTATTAAATTGCTTCCTGATGGTTTACGATATAACAATAGTCGGTGGTGGAATCGTCGGGCTGGCCACGGCCTGGAAGATTCAGGAGGCACATCCTGGCATTAAGGTAGCCGTGCTAGAGAAAGAAACGGCAGTAGCTACACATCAGACAGATCGCAACAGTGGGGTTATACACTCAGGTATTTATTATAAACCGGGGAGTGCCAAGGCCATCAACTGTGTAAAGGGGTATGGCATGTTGCTGGATTTTTGCAGACAGCATGATATTCCGTTTGACCTGTGTGGCAAGATCATCATCGCGGGAGATGAAAAACAAATCCCTACGCTCGAAGGCATCTACAAGCGGGGTATAGAAAACGGACTGCAAGGTATACGGATGATTGATGCGACGGAGGCGAAAGAAATAGAGCCTTCCTGCCATGCTGTCAAAGGCATCTGGGTACCGCAGGCCGGAATCATTGATTACAGAGTGGTAGCCAATAAGCTTGCTGAGCTCATCGAAGCACAAGGAGGAGAAATCATCACAGGATTCAGGGTGGACAGTATCCATGAAGATGATAACTGTATAAAGATTTCGAGTGACAACAGGAGCGTAGTCAGTAAACTGGCTATCGGATGCGCCGGCTTGTATGCTGATCATCTGGCACGGATGGCCGGGTTGAATCCTCCACATAAAATTGTGCCGTTCAGGGGCGAATTTTATGCACTGAGTCCGGAAGCGACCAGATTGGTCAGGGGACTGATCTATCCGGTGCCGGATATTAATTTCCCTTTCCTGGGAGTTCATTTAACAAAACGTATCGACGGAGGTGTTGAGGCCGGACCAAATGCAGTCCTTGCTTTCCGGAGAGAGGGATACAAACATCTGGATGTACATGTGGGTGAATTAGCAGAGGCTTTGAGGTATAGCGGATTTCAAAAGCTTGCGGTAAAACACTGGAGAAAAGGGATGGATGAAATGGTGCGTTCGTTTTCAAAGCGGGCATTTCTGAAAAGTCTGCAAGTGTTGGTTCCTGCCTTGGGCATGAAGGATATCACCCGAAGCAGAACTGGTGTGAGGGCACAGGCCCTGGATAAAAACGGGAACCTGGTAGATGATTATGTGATCCTGCAGCAGGAGCGGATGATACATCTGTGTAATGCACCGAGCCCGGCGGCTACTTCGTGTCTGTCGATCGGGGAGTATGTGGCGGGGATTGCCGGGGAGAAGCTTAGAAGCTTGTAATTTTCAATCGGAGATACAATAATTGCCACGGCTTTTAAGCCGTGGGTCAGGAGATAGACTTTTAAGGGCTTCAGCCCGGATTATCGGTTTTGGCTAAAGCCAATATTACTTTTGCCCCTAACCCCTGGCTGAAGCCAGGGGCAATTAAAGCCTTCAAGAAAAAGTATGCCGTTGCAGGAGCGTCGTGGTGAGTCGAACAATTTGCTTCTGCAACCTCTGTGATTCGTTTTGTCTACTTTTGCCTTTAATGATCTCACAAAAAACCCTCTGCATCTTTGTATGCCTGTTGTTCATAGTTTCAACAATCCAGTCGCAGGATATTTTGCTCCAATCTGGGAACAAATCAAAGACCTTCAAAGCGGGCAAGTTTATGGATATCGTACTGCCGGCTCCCGGCACTGTTCCATGTGAAAAATGCAGTTACAATGTATTGAGCGGAAAACTGATCTCCTATCTACAAGATACAG
>DATHZY010000256.1:0-3647 GCA_035458325.1 Saprospiraceae bacterium
CGCCAGCAGGGTTATGTGTATAAAAGATGATATCCTTATATTTGAAGATAACTATTCAGGCACAGATCATGATCACGAATCCTGCCGGCCGGTAGCCAGATCGTTATAGACAATTTGTATGATGAAAGGAATCTATATCATTCTTTGTTTATTGATCCTGGAGGCATGCACCTCCAATGATCTCACATCAGATCCTGAATGTGAACAAATACTTTATTCACAGCATTCACTCAGCTTTACCATAGTTGACCAGGTAGTGTTTGACACCTCTGTCAATCTCTTTCATGCCACCGTATCAGACTTCACGACATCAGGACCTATACAGGGTGCACAACTGCATTTTGAACAAAGCCAACTCACCAAAGAGGTGAGTACGGACCAAAGAGGTGAAACCCAAATATTTGAAAATGGATTTTCAGGCACCTGGCAATTATTAATTACCCATCCAGACTATAGATGTTTAATCGTAAATGATGTAGAAATTGAGGGCGGCCAAAATGTAATCATTAAACTTAAACAGAAATAAGCCAGGCGCTTCATCGGCAGAGGCAATAGCGGCTACCCTTTAAATCGAAGATTACTATACAGATACAGCCCCTGAGCTTCCGGCCATTGAGGGATATTGTGGATCCAAATACTCTTCTCCTGGACTCAGAATTTGCTATCTTAAAGTCGCAAACCTGGAGCGGCATGTTGTGAAGCCCGGACGTTGTCAAAAAATAATTCAAATGAAATCCTTACTAGTCATTCTTTCACTTTGCTCCTGTGCTATTCCATACCAACTTTGCTTTGGGCAGTCCAAAGTCCAAATGGATCTTGACTACATTGTTCACATTTCAGAAATAAATTTTTTCAATCAAGTCAAATTCCTACCCGCTGGAGAGTTTATTGATATAACGTATTGGGAAAATGGTTGCGGGCCGGGTGGCCCTTACCGAAGAAACCTTAGATTTGAGAGAGATACATCTTTTTATACCATACTTTTTTGCGACCTCAAAAGAAGTATGCATAGCGATGAACTCTGGCCCATCATTGAGGAATTTTCAAAAAGCTTTCTCATTATGGATCCAAGGCTAGGCTGCACTACTACAAGAAAACTTGTAATCCACGATCAATATGCCTTTTACCTGGGAATGGATAGCTCATGCAAATGGATGGGATTTACAACTCTGATTAAGTCGATATTTAACATTTTACCCTATGAGCAAGTAGACAAAACATGTTTACGTGATGAGTGATAAATTATAATGCAAAATGAAACCGCCACTACCATCGGAAGCTTATAAGCAGGGCTATCCGCGTTGAACTAGGTGTTTAACCCAACAGAAGCACCAACTCCTTTTCGGGGCATCGATGAATTCATGTTTCAAAAGGGATCAAAATGCTAAGTGTATAAATAAAAAGAGAAGGGACCACCACCTACCCGAAAATGACCAGCGCCAGCAGAAGCAACACGATCAGAAAATATATCAGGGAAGCAAGGGTGGAATAAGAAGGCTTCATCAAGGCAACGCCATATTTAAGCAGGGTTAACATAAGGGAGCATCCCATCGGATGCTCCCTTTGACATTATGGCCTGGTTATTTATTGCCGAACCAGTTTTTTTACTCCTGCAAAATTGCCGGAGAGCAGCTCGTAATAATAAACACCTTCGGGCAGATAGGAAAGATCGGCGTCCACTGTATGATGTCCGGCATCAAACGTCGAATTAGCTATTTCCTTTATCATCTCTCCCCGTAGATTGAACAATCTTAAGACGACATGATCCGGGTTGGGCAACGTAAAACCAAATGAAGTCCGGCCAGATGTAGGATTGGGACGACTTTGTTCCATTTGATATCCGTCTTCAATGACAGTGGAAGTTCCGGTGGTCGGATTCAGGAAAAACAAATATGGAGCAACGACAGATCCGACCAGCCCGTCAGCGACAAAATTCAACTGATCTCCGTTGGCAATATATTCCGCCCCGGTCCGGTCGTTGAAGAATCGGAATTCGATGGGCTTACCAAAATCAGTCGTGTTTCCATGGACCAGCATCAGTGTTCTGTACGCCCCAATGGATGTTATATATTCCAACACACCGGTACCGCGGCATTCTCCTTCAATGAAGGCGCCGATAATAAAGTCATCTTCATGCCGTTCGCCGATCATATCGAGATCTGCATAACCTGTGACATTGAGGTTATACTCGTAGGCATAGGGATTGAAATCATAGCTATCGCCGCGCGAAGCCTCGTAGTATATGGTTCCGGCATTGGCCAATTTCAGTTTGTAGCCTTTTCCTGGGGTAAATTGATCCAGGTTACCCAACCATGACTGCGTCGGGACATCCCAGGCTGAAAACCGGTCCTGGCTTTTCAGCAGATCGCCTTGTACTTTGGTCAGATCGGCAAGCACCGTATTCACCGGCTCTTCATTTAACCGGGGAAATCCGATCCAATTCCATCCTGTTCCGACATTCACAGACAAAGGTTGCGAAGATGGCAAACCCACCACACGCAGCGTGTCCGGCGCATTGGAAAGATTGACCAGGTAACCTGATCCAAGATTAAGCGTCGATAGATTGCCATTCCAGTTGGATGCAGGGCTGTACTGTGCCGTGCTGGTCTTGGATTTTATGGTAATCGAATTATTCGTGGGTGAATTGAGCAAGTTTTCAAAAATATGCTCCCGGGTCATGTCCGTTGTAGCCAAATTGAGCGAAATCCAGTTCCAACCTTTTTTCAATGGAATGATTTGGAAAAATCCTTCCGGATGCAGGATGGTTGGGTTGGAAACCGAACCGATCGTATTGTCCAGGGTGAATGTAACTGACTCTATCGCACCATACTCCACCCCAGTCAGTGCCCGCCAGAATTTAAACTTTATCTTCTCTCCATTTGAACCACCCTGATCATTACTATAGATGGTCAAGAAAGCACGATACACATCAGGTCCCGGGACGTACTGGATAGTAGTAATACCACGAATCTCCCCGTTGACAAATGCCCCAATCACATCACGTGTATCTGTGGACAGATTTGTATTACCTCCATCCAGACTAAACTGAGCGACCAGCGTCATGCTATACTGATAAGCTGAAGGATCAAAATTCCAATTGACCGGATGCGCTAATTGTTCGAACGTCACGTTCATAGTCACCGGCAACTCGTCAACCATAGCTGTAACTGTACCCGTATACACACCGGGAGGCAAATCACCTGCTATATTGAAATCGACTGAATACTCATTATTGGACAAGATCGTTCCATGCTTTTGAATGGGCGTGAGCCAGTCCGGATATGAAATCAGGGGACTATCCGCCATGTCCAGTGAAAAGGCCTTGCTCAGCAGTGAGGTATTCTTCAATTTTGCATGGACAATATGAGCCTGACCCTCCGTACCTGAGTCATAAAGATCTTCCGGATCCCAGAATACAGGACTGACATTGACCAGGAAGGACCATTGCGTAGGATATTCCTGAACGTTGCCATTGCCATCCTGCAACAGGGCCACCCGAGCGGTCAACAAAACGCCATCAAGGTCGGGTTGTTCGATGAGTGGCGGTACCGTATTGAAGATCACTTTATTCTCAAAACAACTTGTGGTAAACGGTATGGACTCCTGGTTATCCTGACGTATCAAACTGAATTCATGAGGATAGTTGG
>DATHZY010000257.1:0-6465 GCA_035458325.1 Saprospiraceae bacterium
CAGGAAATCAATACGTCAATGCTGCCAAGCAATATGCCCAACAATTGGGGGTGGCCATCGATCTACCTGCAGGCCCCAGTGAAGTACTCATCATCGCTGATCAATCATGCAACCCTGTATTTGTGGCAGCTGATCTGCTATCCCAGGCTGAACATGGCCCCGACAGCCAGGTCATCTTGCTGTCAGATGATGAAAAAATACTTGACGCTGTCCAGGTTGAGGTACACAAACAGTTGTATATGCTACCGCGAATCGAAATAGCCAGGGAAGCATTGCGCCACAGCAAGGCGATCCTGCTTTCATCCATAGATGAATGCATGCACTTCAGTAACCGATATGCACCCGAACACTTAATCCTGGCTGTCAAGAATCCTAAATCAAGAAGTCGGGGAATCATCAGTGCAGGTTCCGTATTCCTTGGTAACTACAGTTGCGAAAGTGCGGGCGATTATGCCAGCGGCACCAATCACACGCTGCCAACCAACGGTTATGCCAGGGCCTACAGTGGAGTATCGATCGACAGCTTTGTAAAGAAAATAACCTTCCAGCAGCTCACGCGCAAAGGGATCAGGTCGCTTGGACCCACAATTGAATGTATGGCGCGGAAAGAAAAACTATTCGCACACCAAAACGCAGTATCCCTGCGACTCAAAACCCTGTAGGCTATGTTTACACTTGAAAATTTGGTGAGGAACAATATCCTATCCCTCAAGCCCTATTCCAGTGCGCGGGATGAATATCAGGGCACTGAAGGTATCTTCCTGGACGCCAATGAAAATCCATATGGTATCCATCACCGGTATCCTGATCCTCATCAAAAGGCATTAAAAGCCGCGATCAGCAGCATGAAGGGAATACCCATCGAAAATATTTTCCTTGGGAACGGCAGTGATGAAGTCATTGACCTGGCCCTGCGCATTTTTTGTATCCCCGGCAAAGACAAGGTCATCATTTGCCCGCCTACCTATGGCATGTATGAGGTGATGGCGCACATCCATGATGCATCGATACTTCACTTTCCACTAACTCATCAGTTTCAGTTGGATATGGATGGCATCTTTCGTGCAGCGCAAAAGGAACGGGTTAAAATGATTTTCATATGCTCTCCAAACAATCCCACTGGCAACAACATGGAGAAGTTGGAAGAACTCATCAGAAACTTCAGTGGAATAGTGTTCCTTGATGAGGCTTATATTGATTTCAGTTCAACACCATCCCTGATAACACAGTTGAATTTATTTCCCAATCTCATTATTTCCCAAACGCTGAGCAAGGCATGGGGGCTGGCCGGGGCAAGAATTGGAATGGCTTACGCCGGCGAGGAAATCATTTCCCTTTTCGACAAAACAAAACCTCCTTACAATATCAGCCGGAATAATCAGGCGACCGCTCTGGATATACTATCACAACAGGAAACATTTGAAAAAAATAAAGCCACCATCCTTTCGGAAAAGAAAAAACTAATGTCACGTCTGGCAGCTTTGCCTTTTGTCCGGAACATCTATCCTTCAGAGACCAATTTCCTATTGGTAGAGATGGAGGATGCGGACCTGGTATACCGTGGTTTATTAGAACATCAAATCATCACGCGCAACCGAAGTCGCGAAGTGGCAAATTGCTTAAGGATCACTATTGGCACACCGGAAGAAAACAACATCCTCATTCAACTACTTGAAAACAGGACCCTATGAAAAAAGTACTTTTTATCGACCGGGATGGGACTCTCGTCCTCGAGCCCTCCTCCAATCAACAGGTCGACAGTCTCGAAAAACTTGAATTCTATCCGGGGGTCTTCCAGTACCTGGCGCGTATCGCTTCCGATCTGGATTACCTGCTGGTCATGGTGACCAATCAGGATGGCCTGGGCACCCCTTCTTTTCCTGAAGAAACATTTTGGCCCGCGCACGAAAAAATAATTACGGCATTCAGAAATGAAGGCATACACTTCCATGAAATATTGATCGATCGTTCCTTCTCACATGAAAACCTGGATACCCGTAAACCCGGCACAGGCATGCTGACTCAGTATCTGAACAACGGATATGATCTGACCAATTCTTTTGTGATCGGCGACAGGATGACAGATATACAACTTGCAAAAAATATGGGATGCCAGGCCATATATTTAAGTTCATCAACACATGAAGATGCCGCATTGACCACGGCTTCCTGGAAGGATATTTGGTTGTATTTAAAAGAACGTCCGCGCATCGCCAATATCATCCGTGAGACGCTTGAAACGCGTATCGAAATTGATCTCAACCTCGATGGTAGTGGCCAGAGCCAAATCAGCACCGGACTTGGATTCTTTGATCATATGCTGGAACAGGTGGCACGTCATGGGTTATTTGATCTCAAGATTCAGGTGCAAGGAGATCTGCATATCGATGAACACCATACTATAGAAGATGTAGCGATTACGCTCGGGGAAGCATTCTACAAGGCTTGCGGAAACAAGCAAGGAATAGAACGTTACGGTTTCTTGCTCCCCATGGATGATTGCCTGGCCCAGGTAGCCATTGATTTTGGGGGCAGGCCATGGCTTGTTTGGGACGCTCCATTCTCCCGTGAAAAAATCGGGGACATGCCCACCGAAATGTTTATGCATTTTTTCAAATCCTTCAGTGATCACGCGAAATGCAATCTCAACATTAAAGCCGAAGGAACCAATGAACACCATAAGATTGAATCTATTTTCAAAGCTTTTGCAAAGGCTGCAGCACTAGCGGTTCGCAGGACTGCGCATTCCTCCATCCCCAGCACAAAAGGAATACTATGATTGCCATCATCGACTATAATGCAGGCAATACCCGGTCTGTAAAAAACGCGTTTGACAGATTAGGCTATCAGACGATGGTGACCAATGACGGCGACATCATTTCCTCGGCTGACAAAATCATTTTCCCCGGAGTTGGAGAAGCAGGCTCTGCCATGAAGTATCTGCGCGAACATGATCTTGACCTGGTAATCAAATCGCTTACGCAGCCCTTCCTCGGTATTTGTCTTGGGCTACAGCTCATGTGCCAGTCTTCGGAGGAAGGAGACACAAGGGGTCTCGGTGTATATGATACACATGTCAGTAAATTTCCACCCACGAGGCTGGTCCCTCACATGGGTTGGAATACGTTGACAGATTTAAAAGGTCCACTCTTCAAAGGAATCGGCGAAAATATCGACCTGTATTTTGTACACAGCTATTATGCCGGGTTATCCGGTCAGACGATTGCGACCTGCGCTTATATTTTTCCCTTCAGTGCTGCCCTGCAGAGGGATAATTTCTTTGCCGTGCAATTCCATCCGGAAAAATCGGCCGATGCCGGAGAACGTATTCTAAAAAACTTCCTTGCCTTATGAGAATCATCCCCGCCATGGACATCCTCAACGGTCAATGCGTGAGACTGACACAAGGAAATTATGCATCCTCCAAAGTATATGACGCAAAGCCATTGGAGATTGCCAAACGAATTGAGGCGCATGGTTTGAAATACCTCCACCTGGTCGATCTCGATGGCGCCCGTTCGAATCATATTGTCAACCATGCAGTGCTGAAGGACATTGCCTCACAAACTTCCCTGGTAGTAGATTTTGGAGGAGGCATAAAAAGCACGGAGGATGTTGTCATTGCTTTTGATCATGGAGCCAACCAGATCACAGCCGGTAGTATTGCTGTCAGCCAGCCGACGCTGTTCATGGAATGGTTGGAGTGCTATGGTCCTGAAAAAATTATTCTGGGTGCAGATAGCCGGTCACGGATGATTGCTACCCATGGATGGCTTGAAACAACAGGCCTCGATGTGATAGATTTTATATCAGGATTTGAAATGAAAGGAGTGACCCATGCGATCTGCACGGATATTGGAAAAGATGGTATGCTCACCGGTCCTGATTTCGACCTGTATGCAGCCATCCTTGCCGCAACGCCGATTCACCTCATCGCGAGTGGCGGAATCCATAGCATACATGACCTGGAACAATTAAAACAATTAGGTTGCCATGGTGCCATCATTGGCAAGGCTATCTATGAGGGTAGGATCTCCCTGGAACAACTGAGTACATTATGCTAAAGAAACGAATCATACCATGCCTTGATATTAAGGATGGACGCACTGTCAAAGGCATCAACTTCCTGGGCTTGCGTGATGCCGGGGATCCGATCGAGCTGGCCAGGCGATATGTACAGGAAGGTGCTGATGAGTTAGTTTTCCTGGATATATCGGCCACAATAGAAAACAGAAGTACCCTGGTCAGTCTGGTGGAAAAAATTGCGCATGAGATCAATATTCCATTTACTGTTGGTGGTGGAATCAGCAGCCTGGAAGAAGCCAGGGCAATTGTAAGAGCCGGGGCAGATAAAGTCAGCATTAACTCCGCAGCCGTGAAGTCTCCCAATCTGATCGCTGAAATAGCAGGTTCACTAGGCAATCAATGTGTGGTGCTGGCAGTTGATACCAAATTCGTAAAGGATGATTGGCTGGTATTTGTGCATGGAGGAAAAACGCAAACTGATCTTAATACCCTTGAGTGGGTATTAAAGGCGGAAACCCTGGGCGCAGGTGAAATCCTCCTCACCTCGATGGATCATGATGGTGTGCAAAGTGGATTTGCGCTTGACATAACACAGGCGGTTTGTGAAATCGTCAACCTCCCGGTGATCGCTTCCGGGGGAGCGGGACGTAAAGAACATTTCAAGCAACTCTTTGAAACCACCAGCGCCAGTGCCGCGCTGGCAGCGAGCATTTTTCACTTCGAGGATGTCAGTGTACCCGAGCTTAAAAATTATCTGCGAAAAGAAAATATCCCCATACGATGAAGATTGATTTTACGAAAGGAAACGGACTTGTTCCCGTGATCGTGCAGGATGAAACCACCCTGCAGGTCCTCATGCTTGGCTACATGAATGAAGCAGCACTAGAAGTCACCAGGCAGACTGGCAGGGTAACCTTCTACAGTCGCAGCAGGAGGGCTTTATGGACCAAAGGAGAAACATCAGGAAACTACCTGCTGGTAAAAAATATCCGTGTTGATTGCGATCAGGATACCTTGTTGATCACCGCAGTGCCTTCCGGACCTGTGTGCCATACCGGATCCACCTCCTGTTTCGGAGAAACCACTGCCAAAGGATTTATGTATCAACTTGAAAAAATCATCGGTGATCGGATATCGGAATCGGATGAACAATCCTACACATTCCGGCTCTTCCAAAAAGGGATCAATGCAGTAGCACAGAAAGTCGGAGAAGAAGCGGTGGAACTCATCATCGAATCAAAGGACCAGGATGAAGCGCGATTCAAGAATGAAGCTGCAGATCTGCTATATCATTTCCTGGTCTTACTCAGGGCAAAGGATGTCGATTTAAGCCAGGTTGAAGAGGTGCTGAAGAGGAGAAACGGAAGTTCTTCTCCCGGGTGATTCAACCTGCCCGGGAAAGAAAAAATCAACTGGTTTGAAAAAAAACTTGCGCGGTATGGATATTCATCGTATTTTTACGATCAAATAGGCAAATATGGGCTCGACCAAGTCAGAAGAATTCTCCGTCAAGGACAACCGCATCGCCAGCTATGCCAAGGCCATGGCCCATCCGGCGAGGGTAGCTATCCTCAGGCTCCTGATCCAGCGCCAGGCCTGTGTCTGCGGTGATATCGTGGATGAACTCCCCCTTTCCCAAAGTACCGTCTCCCAGCACTTAAAGGAACTCAAGGAAGCCGGCCTGGTCAAAGGCGATATCGAAGGCACGAAAGTATGTTACTGTATTGACGACCAGGAAATGAATGCTGCCAAAACGGCTATCCTGGGACTATTTGACAGCTATGAAGTGCAGAAAAATAAGTGCTGCTGATTTTTTTTGCCTAAATCAATCGTCTTTTTACGATCATTAATTTATAAACCAAATCTATTATGCAAACACAAACCACTGACGCACAACTCAAGGATCTCGTAAGGCAGAAATACAGCGAAATCGCCTTACAGGATAAAGAAACCAATCAATCCTCCTGCTGCGGCGCAGGCGGCTGCTCCACTGAAGTATATAACATCATGAGTGATGATTATACGACACTCGAAGGATACAACCCGGATGCAGACCTTGGTCTTGGCTGCGGATTACCCACCCAATTTGCTCATATTAAAAAAGGAGATGTGGTGGTGGACCTCGGCAGCGGCGCAGGAAATGATTGCTTTGTCGCGAGGGCAGAAACCGGCGAAACCGGTAAAGTCATCGGCATCGACTTCACTCCCGCCATGATCGAAAAAGCAAGGATCAACGCTGAAAAAAGAGGATTTCAGAATGTTGAATTCCGGCAGGGGGACATTGAAAAAATGCCATTGACTTCAAATGTCGCAGATGTCATCGTCAGTAATTGCGTCCTCAACCTGGTGCCCAACAAAGAAGGTGTATTTAAGGAAATATTCCGTGTACTGAAACCCGGTGGCCACTTCAGCATCTCGGATATTGTCCTCGTCGGCCAG
>DATHZY010000258.1:0-6968 GCA_035458325.1 Saprospiraceae bacterium
AATAATGGGCATCACGGAAGATGGCGAAAGAGATGTGCACCAAATGATGGTGGCCTTAGGACAGGAATAAGTTATTTCCGTTATTGCGTGGAATCCTTTTAATTAGTGCATGCATAGCCAGGTCAGATAATGTGTCAGGACTGTAATCCTATATTCGTTTATTTTATTTGGAAAAGTGAATTGTGTATTGTATCTTTCTAATCCAACACGAATCGACGTGCAATGAAAACCGGCAAACCAAACGAACCAAAAAACAAGGCCCGATTACGTATGGAAGCCTTAAAAGCCGCCAGGGGAGCCTCCAAGAAGAGAAAATCGTCAACAACCCCTGTAACTGCCAAAAAGAAGAAAGCAGCCCCAGTTAAAAAGGCAACTGTTTCGAAATCCGGGACCTTGAAAAAGGCGAAGAAAGTTGTACCAAAAAGGAAAGTGAGCCCGGCAAAAAAAGCAACAGTACCTGCAAAGAAAAATGTTTTAAAATCGAAAGGACCGGTATCAGGAAAAACCAAAGTATCAAATGCAAGGATAACCACCGGTAAGAAATCAAATCGTTCGGCCAAATCAAAGAAGAGTTCTTAATCATATTTATCTGTTGAATCTTCTGTCTATTTTTTCATTGTACCCATCTGTCTTTTTAGGGGTATTTTAAATCTATCGTTTATGAAAGAATCCAAGGATGCTTTAAAAAAAGATATAATATCTGTCAGCGCGTCTGGTATTCCTAAGAAAAAAAGACCTCCAGGCGGAAAAGCCCTGGCCAGATTAAAGCAATTTGTTCGGAAGAGAAACCTGCCTTTGAACCTGACCAAAAAAATGATTCCGAAGAAACCGGATACCAGGTTGATGATGCGTGACACCATATCAAGTAATGTGAATGATGTTCCTGGAGGAAGCACTGGATTCAAAGCGCGGCGGTATTCAGATGCCGTAGTGGAAACATGTAATGCAGTGAATACTAAAACGCGTGAAATACTTACTGCAGCACCCCGGACTGCACGCATCAGGCCCTCCGCCAACATTTCAGCCCACACTTCATCCAACACTGCAGCGAGCAATGCTGCAAGCACTGCAGCTCCCCTATGGCGATCAATTGGCCCGACCAGCATCACGAATGGACAGACCTATGGCAATAGCCGTAATATCGTCAGCGGTCGCGTGGCCGCCATTGCTATCGATCCATCTGACAGCAAACATATCCTCGTGGGATCTGCCGGCGGAGGCGTATGGGAGTCTACAGATCGTGGCGCGCATTGGAAACCCCGGACGGATTTTATGCCTTCTTTAAAAACAGGTGCCCTGGCGTTTGATCCCTCAAATCCATCTCTCGTGTATTGTGGTACGGGTGAAGGAAGCGATTATGCAGGACTAGGCCAGGGCTTAATGAAAAGCACAGATGGCGGTACCTCCTGGAAGATGCTTTGCGTTGATCCATTTGCAGGCCAGAACTTTTTCGATTTAATCGTAGATCCTGACAACGGGAAACATTTGGTGGCGGCAACAACAGAGGGAATTTATACCAGTATCGATCGTGGAGTGAATTGGACACAGCGGAAAATCCGTGTCTGTTGGAGTTTAGCTATGTCTTCTCCACCAGAATCCAACAGAGAAGTATTGGCTGCATGCTACTATGGCTTGTATCAAAGCATGGACGGTTGTGTATCATTTGTAAAAATGAATTTACAGACCGGTGGACATAAGTTTGAAAGATTGGCTGTTGCCATTTCAAAATCAAATCCTGGAAAAGCCTATGCCTTTGGTGTGCTGGAAGGGACGAAGGAAGCATTACTTTGGTGCAGGCCAGCGGTTGATGCGCCATGGATGCCGGTGACAACACCAGCTGACATTGATGTTGAGCAAGCCTGGTATGATTGGTTTTTAGAAGTTAGCCCGGATGATGAGGATCAGATATATCTGGGTGCTATTGAAGCCTACCGCGGAACAAAAATTGGTTCTACATGGAAATGGGTCACTATATCCAACAAGCAGGGTGATGATATCCATCCGGATCAACATTGCATCACGATCGATCCGGCGAATGCAAACAACATTTTCATTGGCAATGATGGAGGGATATTCTTTAGTCCCAACAGAGGCAAGGACTGGCAATCACTCAATGTCGGACTAGGGATTACAGAAATTGAATACTTGTCACACAATATGAAAGACAAGAAATGGTTGTTGGCTGGCACACAGGATAATGGCACCATTCGGTACACCGGCAAACTTCAATGGGAGCAGGTGGCGGATGGTGATGGTGGTGATTGTGGGGTCAATCATGCTGCACCGGAAGTATGTTACCATACCTACTATGGCATGGGCATGGAATTAAGTGCGCAATGCGGACAAAAGGATACCTGGGCATCCATAGGACCGGATATTGACTTTGAGGTCGGTGATATTTTTTATCCACCGATGGAAGTGAATGGAGATGTTGTTGCACAAGCAGGACGTAGTGTATTTGTGAGCCGGACCAGGGGTGCAAACCTGGATGAAATTCCACTCCCCGGAGGCAATATGGGTACAGCTATGTACATCCCTACACCCGATGATTTGTATGTAGCGACGCACAAGGGAGCTATTTATAAAATCAAATGGAAGGGTACTGAATGGAGTAAGCCGAAAGCGCTTGTAAGGCCAAGGCCAGGTGCCTACATCAGTGATCTCTATGTGGACGCCAAAAATCTCAATCGGATTTGGGTTACTTCCACCACGGTGGATGGCAACCGATGTTTCCGGAGTGATGATGGGGGAGCGAGTTGGGTGAATTGCACACCGGATCTGACTGATCTGCCGATCAGCAGTATTGAAGTGGATCCGCTGAATGCAAACTGCGTTTGGATAGCCGCTGATGTGGGCGTGTATCAAAGCAAGGATGCGGGTGTTACATGGTCGGCTTATTCGAATGGATTGCCAAATGCCATTGCCTGCGATTTAATTTATAATCCGAAAGCGAAACTACTAAGAGTGGGATTGCGTAACCGAGGGGTGTGGGAATTAAAGGTGTGAAGAAGGGTACACTCCTGCTCATTTCAGGACAATCATGCAGATACGAATCACCAGACCCGGTATGTATTGAAGAATGCATTGCTTTAGAACTTAATCACGCATATCCTGGGACAGATGAATGCGGATATGTTTTTCAGCCTATGATATCAGATGTTGTATAACCCTAAACCATTCGTGAACCTTTAAAATCTTCCTGTTATGAATTTCGGCAGTTCCCTTCAATTGTTTGCATTAGAATTGGATATCCTCCAGGGTATCGTCAATTTCCTGCATGATGCGTTACCTTCTTTTCGCACGATAGAGGATCCTGATGGAGCTTATCGTCTGGAACTTGATCCTCCTCAGGTAGAGACCCGTGACGATGGTGATTTCCGTATGGGTATTCACCTGACCGGTCAACTTTTCCTGGGTGATGAGCCTAACGCTTTTCTTTTTGACACCTGGGTGCGACTCAGGCCTGAAGTTGGAGAAAATGAATCGGGCGTAAAGGTCGGTGTGTTGGTCTTTGATTCTGTTGAAGAAGTAATACCACCGTTGGCCGGGACTGCGGTGTCCGATGCATTTGGGCCGGACGGGCCACTGGGATCGGCGCTTTCATCACTTGCCCTTGAAATTTTCTCCGACCTGACCACCAGTGTACACAATCAATTATTTCCGGCAGGTACTCCATTTGATATCAATGCTTTTTCCTTAGCGTTTTATCTGGGACGACCCGCTTCCATGGACCGGCCGACCTACGGCATTATTCGGGAAGGAGATCATTATGTTCCGGATCTGCAATTCGATTTCTCCGAACTCACCAAGCCGGCGCTCGTAGCCAGCGTTGCCCTTGCCGGTGAAGAGGCGATACCGCCTGAAGCATTTTCCATCATTCGTCCGGGTACGGGTCTGGGGTTGGTGACCACTGCCAGATTATTTGAGTTGCGTTTTGCACGTGAATCTGCATCCTTGCCCGGTACAGTAATGCAAGGGCTCACCATCGATCACTTTAATGCGGTGGCCACTGATTATGGTTTTGATATTGATGGAGCAGGACACAAGACAGGTGCAGATGTTTCCTTTTCAGGTTCACTCATAGCACAGTTTAGAGGTGGTGTTGGTGGTCAGTTCGTCATGCGTTCGACAATAGAGACTGATGTGGATAGCGCGTGGTGGGTTGATTTACTTAGCGTAGTGGCGGCCATCATACCGGGCATCGGTTGGATACTTGGCGATATCTTTATCTGGGATCCAATCAGGGAAGCACCTGCGCAGGTTGAAAATGCGCTACTGGGACGTTTCCTTGATCCTATTGCTCAAGCTGCGCAAAAACTGGCGGACAATTTCTCTATCGATATTATTCCAACACAGGCTTTTTTGGCGGATGTGTGGTTTTTTGATGGCAACATGGGTGTAGCCGCAACAGCCTTCGCAGGTCGACAGACTGCAGGCATATCCTCTGTTTCAAGGGATGTAGCTTTTCTCGCAAAAAATCCTTCAACAACAGGCCGGCATACGAATCGCCGGCGTCAGGTTGAGTCAGTATTTGAAATTACCCTCTCCACAGGATATCGCCTGAAGCCCTGGCAGGCAGGGCAACTCGTGGAGGACCGCTTATTGACGATTCCTGGCCATCATGCAGTAGAGAGCCCATTGGTAAAAGGAGGTGTATACCTGCGAAGTAATCCGGATGAAAATACATCCAATAATTTGTTGGATTGAAGGGTGCCTGGATCTCACAGTTTAAGGCGATTGTTTCTGCTCGTCAATTTCGCGTGAGTTGTTATTCATGTCTGTGATATACAACAATGCATGGCAAGTCTAATGTGGTATGAATATAGAAGTCCATCATGTGGAGGCGCATCTCCCGCATTTACATAAAGTGTAACTTGCTCCCTAATGTGCGCCCAGCGATTGGAAACTAAAACAAGACTCAGACTGATTTTCCTGGCCAATCACGTTTTCCTGGTAGCCGGTATCCTGATCTCTTTTAAGCTATGGCTCAGTGACAGGGCCTTCCCGTTGCTTCCGGTGTATGATAGCCTGCCTGTACCCGCGAGTCCAATCGATCTGATCATTATCCTGGTCGGTATCTCATTGATGGCAGGTTCAGTTATCTTTTCCAGCAGGATATTAAATGCGCTTGTCCTCTGTGTTCTGTTGGTTTTATTGGTTCAGGACCAGATGAGATGGCAGCCCTGGGTCTATCATTATTTTCTATTCCTGGTTCCTTTCTGCCTCTTCGATTTAAAGAAGCAAACCAAAGCCCTGTCCTACTTCCAGTTTGTAATGATTGGTATCTATCTCTGGAGCGGGCTGCACAAGTTGAATGCGGATTTTATAAATCATGTATTTCCCGTTTTTGCGAAAGGGATATTCGGGTCTGTTCCTGTCGGATATTTGAAGTTGGGTTACATGATACCGTTGATACAAATACTGATTGCAGTTGGACTATACTTTACGAAGACCAGAAAGATTGCGGTTGTCCTGGGTATCCTGACGCACCTCTCTGTCTTGATTTGGCTTTCACCTGCGGGAGGGAATAACAACATCATCGTATTGCCCTGGAATCTCGCGATGATTACCTTTTTGTGCCTCTGCTTCTGGAATAGCAAGGAAGAGAAGTTGACAATCAATTTGCGCCTGGGGAGTTTCGAATACCTCAAGGCCATGATGATGTTGCTGGTATTTGTTTTGCCGGCACTCAATGTATGGGGTTATTGGGATTATTACCTCTCCTTTAATCTCTACTCCGGCAAGAATAAATTTCTCTATGTTGCTGTGGAAGAAACGGAACTTCACAAGCTGAAATATGACTTTAGCAATGTCTTTATGGAAATTCCCGGCCTGGAGGGTGGCCGTATCATCGACGTCAATAAATGGTCCTTGCAGGAATTGAATGTCCTGGTACCACCGGAGGCGCGGATATTTAAAGCCCTGGCGGGGAGGTTTTGTGAAATGGATATTGCAGAAGACAAGATCATGGTGCTGGAATTTGAGCAACCGGTCTCTGATGGTAGATACCAGATACATCCATGTGGTAATTTTGATTAGGTTTGCTTTAATCCACTTGCCATGACCTCCAAAATCACTATTACCACCATCTACCATTGCTCCCTCGAACGCGCCTTCAAGACCCCCATGCTCTGTGATGTGTCAAAGGTGCATACCGGCTATGGCATCATGCCTAGGGTGACCCACTGCACAGAGGATGAAAACTGGGGCAAGCCAGGCTACAGCAAGAAGGTATTCGTTGCTAAATCCATATCGCAGCCAGGCGGCTGGGCCTCTGTAGACAAGGTGATCGAGCGAATCGAAAATGCCTACTGGAAGATCGAAGTCAGTGACTTCCAGGCATGGATGCTTGGCTTTTCAAAATTTACCGGCGAGTGGCGCACCACCGAACTCGAGCCAAATAAAATCCTGATTGAATACACCTACACATTACACTCCGATATCGCCCTGCTCTATCCACTAAACTGGCTTTTCACCAAAACTTTCTGGAAGACGTATATGAAAAGAGTACTTGAGAACGTTAGGCAACTGACCGTTAATGAAGAGCCGTATTTATATCAATAAGTGAGCAGTTAGCAGTGAGCAGTTAGCAGTCTTCAGTCCTCAGTTGTCAGTTATAAGTCTTAAATGGGCAGTGGGCAATTGGTAGTCAGCGGTAATCGGTAATCGGTAATCGGTGATCGGTAAACAGTATTCAGGTTGGCAGCAATTAACGGTAAGTAATTATATTTAACAACCCATCAACCCATCAACCCATCAACTCATAAGCATGTAACCCCATAAACTACTAACCTCCTAACCTCCTAAGCCATTACATGTACGACCTCCCTTACTACAAAGAAATCCACCCCCACGTCATTCGTGAATTTATCGATCAGTATCCCTTTGCCTTTATCACAGGATGTGATGCGGCGCATATGCCTTTTGCTACGCAGGCTCCTGTATTTATCGAAGAGCAGGATGGCAAG
>DATHZY010000259.1:0-3090 GCA_035458325.1 Saprospiraceae bacterium
GTGAGAAGGTCGGTTTCAGTTTGTGAGAACAGGCAGTTCTTCATCTTGCCATCTGCAGTCAAACGCATGCGGTTACAATCCCCGCAGAAAGGCGCACTCATGGTGCTGATCACGGCAAAAGTACCCGGTGCTCCCGGTATCATGTATTTCTTAGCCGTTTCATGTTTTTCCCTTTGGATAGGCTCAATGTCAAATTCATGGCTGGCCAATTCAAGGATCTGCTGCCAGGTCATCACACGGTCACTGTTCCACCTGTTACCGCTGAATGGCATGAACTCAATAAACCTTACGTGTATTGGACTCTGTTTTGTCCACCTGATAAAATCCGCGACTTCATGATCGTTAAGTCCTTTCATGACCACTACATTCACTTTCACGTGGAACCCGGAATCGATCATCATATTGATATTGCTCATCACCCTGGCAAACTGATCGCGTTTGGTCATGAGCATAAAGCGGTCTTTGTCCAGTGTATCCAAACTTATATTCAGGGAAGTGATGCCGGCTTCTTTGATCACATCCACAAATTCGTGTAGCCGTGTACCGTTAGTAGTGAGCGTCAGCTTAACGGGTAATGCAGCCAGTTTCCGGATAATTTCTGCAGCATCTTTTCTAACCAGGGGTTCGCCCCCGGTGAGCCGGATCTTACGAACTCCATTGGCCACAAATATTCTTGAGATCGCCTCTATTTCATCAACCTGCATCAACCTGCTGGCTGGGGTGAAATCATAATGCTCATCGGGCATGCAATAAAAGCACCTCAGGTTACAGTTATCTGTAAGCGAAATCCTTAAATAATCATGCACCCTGTTAAACCCGTCTACGATCATTCTATAAGTTATTGATTATGGATCAATTTTTCGTAATCTTCCCTGGTGTCGATGTCAATAATACCTTTTTCAAACGGTACCAACGCAACCTGCTCACCATAAGCACTAACAATCTTCCTCGCTCCCGTGTCTCCCCTCAATTCCATCAATGCCGGAAATATAGAACGATGGAATACTGCAGGAGTGCCAACCTGATCATGGTACACACTGGCAGCCATGGCGTGTCCTGATGCCCGTTGCTGATGAAGGATCTCGCGAAGTGTGTCAGCATTAAGGTAAGGTTGATCACATACCAGGATCATAATGCCATCAACCATGGGATCTGATTTTTGAACTTGGTCAAGGCCATTTCGGATGGAAGATGCCATTCCCTCTTCCCATTCTTCATTCTTCACTACATAAAGATCCGGCATATTCAGTTCCATAACAATTTCTTCAGCATTGGCTCCAACCACCACAAACACTTCCCCTATCGCCGCATCTATTGCTGTCTTTGCAACTCTGCTGATCAGCGCACTGCCTTCGAAATTCAGGAGCTGCTTGGGACTTCCAAGCCTCGAACTCTTGCCCGCCGCCAGGATCAAAACAGCACATTTGGTAATGGCGTTACTCATTATTGATATAATCTTTTCTGCTGGATCCTCGTATCCTCGCGTGAATGGATCACATCAGTTTTCTCACGGAGTATTCCTCCGGTTTTTGCATTCAAAACAGCCTGTATTTCGGACACTATACTCAAAGCGATTTCCTCAGCCGTTTCGGCCCCTATTTCCAGGCCTGTAGGACCATAAACCTTGCTCATCATTTCCTCTGAGACCTCGATTCCTTCATCCCTCATCTCCTGCAGCATGCGCTCTAGCTTCTTCTTTGGACCAAGCATACCGATATAAGGAATCGGCATTGGCAAAAGTGCTTTTAACATCGCCAGGTCATAATTGTAGTTGTGTGTCATCATCACAAATACCGTTCGCTCATCCATAGGAATCTGCTCCAGCACTTTCTCCGGCTTACTCACCAGCACCTGGCACGCACTCGCAAAACGCTCGGGTTTTGCATGGGTGTTCCGGCCATCTACTACCCGAACATCCCAGCCGATGATGTCTGCCATCTGCATCATCGGAATGGCATCGTTGCCCGCACCTATGATCACGATTGATACGGGGGGTTGCAGGAACTCAATGAATGCAGTAACCGTGCTATTGTGCTCAATATATTGTTTGAAAGATGACTGTTTCCTTTGCATAGCCTCGTGCACATCTTCCATTACCAAGGCTTCAATTTCCGGATAAGGAATGCTTCCGGAGATATTACCGTTTGATTCCATAAGCAGGCAGGTACCTGGTTGAGTATCATGTTTCTTCTCCAGCGAAAACATGGTGACCAGTACTGCATTCTGTCTTACAGCTATGGCTTTCCGCAATAGTTGTATAGGATTATCCACCTTATTAGGATCAATAGGTTCAAACAATACCTGGATTACCCCTGCACAACCCAACTGGATACCGATGGTCATATCTTCTTCGTCACTGGTATCGTAGGTCACCAGCTTCGATTGCTGTTTTGAGAGCACCAGCAATGCTTTTCTTAATGCGTCACCCTCCAGGCATCCCCCACTAATAGCTCCAGTCAGTTCTCCTTCGTCGTTCACGATCATTCTGGCCCCTGGTCTGCGGTATGATGAGCCGTCCAGGTGGACCACCGCTGCAAGGGCTGCTTTACGGCCCGCGTGAACGGCCGCGTCATAGGCTTTTATAATCTCTCGTATCTCTTTCAAAATTTAGAATTAAGAAGTAAAAAAGAAAAAACAGTTTTTTTACTTTTTACTAATGACTTTTTACTTTTCAATCACATCCCTTCCGGTGCTAATCCAAGCGCCCTCGCCTGTATATATTTCTCAGGATCTTTCTCAAATTTAACCTTACACCCGTCACAACAGAAATATACTTTTTCTCCCCTGTGTTCTATGATATGTTTAGGATTATTCATGTCAACGGGGATCCCACAAACAGGATTTATATAGAAGCTGGGAGCCGGGCTTTCAGTTGATGAACCGTGCTGCTCAAACGACACCACCACATCAAGACTATTCTTCACCTGGATGATCTGTGCCAATATGCTGATGGCTACCTCGTCAGGCAGTTTTGCATTGATATCTATTCCTGCTGGTGATTGAATCCGTTCAACTTGTGTGGGATCCACACCCGCGTCGATCAGGTACGAGGACATGGCCGCCATTTTCTTGCGACTGGCTACAAATCCT
>DATHZY010000260.1:0-4857 GCA_035458325.1 Saprospiraceae bacterium
ACTTCGGCTTGTACAGTCTTTTTTTTTCAACCACCACTTTGCTTTATTTTTTGTGTTGATCGTATTTTTTTTTGTCATGCAGTTTGTCCCTTGATTCTTTGTAATAACTCCTGCCAGGAGATTCCATAAGGGTATGATTATTTTTTCCTGGAATGCGTTACTACCAAACTGGGACAGGCACATTTAATGTTTATACAAGTATGGCATATCAAATAATTTAGTTGGAGGTGGATACCAAAGGCAACCTCCTCTTTAGCCGATTAAATTCCCGTTACTCACCTGTCTTTCTGGCTTTGCTGGCTTGCTGGGGCTTCATCAATTTGGCCCAAGGTTGGCTGACGGAAATCCATTATGATGAAGCTTACTATTGGATGTATTCCCGACATCTGGATTGGGGCTTTTTCGATCACCCCCCGATGATTGCTTTATTTATTAAGGCAGGATCATTACTTTTCTCTGGCACATTAGGTGTTCGATTTGTAACGGTCATAGCCCAGTTGATCACCCTATGCCTGCTCTGGGACCTGATAGGGGATAAATCCGCTGACAACAGGAAAATCCTCACCTTTTTTGGAATAGCAGCCTCCGTGGTTATGTTCCAGGTATATGGCTTCCTGGCTACACCGGATTCACCCTTGCTTCTTAGCACAGCTGTTTTCCTGTTGGGCTATAAACGTTTCCTGGTAAAAGAATCCTGGCCATCCATTTTATTGCTTGGCGTTTCCATGGCAGCACTGGTATACAGCAAATATCATGGAGTCCTCTTGATCTTCCTCATAATGGCTTCCAATCCCGGATTGTTGCGTTCACGTGGGTTCTGGATAGCTGGGCTTATTGGCCTCACCCTTTTTATCCCCCACATGGCCTGGCAGTTCCAGCATGATTTTCCTTCCCTCCGATACCATCTGATCACCAGGTCCACAGCATTCAATATCAAGAACAGTATCAATTTTTTCCCCAACCAACTTTCGAGTTTCAATCCCTTTTTCCTTGGTTTGGTTATCGCCCTCCTGTTGAAGACTAAACCCAACGACACTTTCGAAAGAGGTCTCTATTTTATCATTACCGGGATCCTGACTTTCTTTTTTATTTCCTCCATACGCGGACATGTAGAACCACATTGGACGATTGCTGCCTCCATTCCTATGATTATCCTCGTATACAGGAATTGTATTGATCATCCTGGCCGGATGAAATATTTACAATTTGCCCTCTTCCCCACGATCCTGATCCTGGGCTTCCTCAGGATAGCATTGATTGTTGATATTCTACCCATTAATCTGAAATTCCACGGACAGGAAAAATGGTACAACCGCCTTTCAGCACTGGCAGGGAATACACCTGTCGTATTTAATAATTCATATAAGCAACCTTCTGTATACGCCTTTTATACGGGCAAGCCTGCTACAACGCTCAACAGCATCTTCTACAGAAGGAACCAATATGATTTATGGCCTTATGAGGAATCATTCTTTGGTAAGGAGGCCCTCCTGGTGACAAATGTAAATGATCCTAAAGCTGGCCGATATGATTTTCCGAATGGTAAGAAAGTTTACCTCCACTATACCGACCATTTTTTTGCAGTCCAGCAAATCCAGGTAAAATATGACTTGCAGCCATCTGTAAAAATGAAACCAGGAGAAGTAATCACCCTGAAAGCTGAAATCTTCAATCCATATGCCTATCCGATTGATTTTAACGATACAGGATTTCCTGTGACCGTCAATGCGCTATTTCTTAAGGATCAGAAAAATATCACTATTACACCGGTGGTTGTTACGCCGGCATTGACGGAGCTTTCACCTCATCAAAAGCAATCTCTGGATATCGTGGTCGAAGTGCCTGACTTATGCCCCGGTAAGTATAAATTCGGTATCAGCCTGAAGGCCGGTATTATCGAGGAGGCATTTAACAGCATTCCAACTTCGGTTCTCATTGTTGAATAATGCGCTGCATGATGACC
This sequence comes from Saprospiraceae bacterium, assembly GCA_035458325.1. GTDB lineage: Bacteria > Bacteroidota > Bacteroidia > Chitinophagales > Saprospiraceae > Opimibacter. The sequence continues at coordinate 1,964 of DATHZY010000260.1, forward strand.
AATATGTTGGTTATGGAAACAGGATTGATACGTGTTCTGTTGCCAGAAAGGAAACGCAGGTGACGATTAGTAAAGGCTATTCAAGTCTTGCACCTAGATACTCATGCCTTGAGTAAGCTACTTAAATCCAATCACTAACCATTTGGATTTTCCTCATGCAGTAAGATCTTAACCCTTCTCTTCTGCTTTTTTATGATCGGCCAGAAACTGTGCCAAACCAATATCGGTCAGCGGATGTTTCAATAAACCCAAAATTGCAGCCAACGGGCATGTCACCACATCCGCTCCGGCCTTGGCGGCATCAACGATTTGCTTGGACGTCCGTATCGAAGCGGCAAGAATAGCTGTATCGTATCCTTGAATAGCATAAATATCAGCTATATCCTGGATCAGTGCCATACCGTCCCAGTTGATATCATCTACCCGGCCAATAAATGGTGACAAATAGGTAGCGCCCGCTTTAGCTGCCAGGATAGCCTGACCCGCGGAAAATACAAGGGTACAATTAGTACGGATATTATGACTGGTCAACCAATGAATGGCCTTGATGCCATCCTTGGTCATAGGAACTTTGACGACGATATTGGGAGCCAGGTCAGCGAGAAGCTGGCCTTCCTCAATCATTCCTTTATAATCAGTGGAAATCACTTCCGCGCTGACATCACCATCCACGATCGAGCAAATGGCCTTATAATGTTTGTAGATATTATCAGTTCCGGTAATCCCCTCCTTGGCCATAAGGGAAGGATTGGTGGTAACACCATCGAGTATACCCAGCTCTGCAGCCTCTTTGATCTGATCAATATTGGCTGTATCGATAAAAAATTTCATATCAGGGAGGTTTATAGTAAATAAAAATGAGTGAGAAATCATATCGCACCGCTCAACTTTCTACCCTTGCTGCATTTCTGCCCTGGGGGAGTTTGAAAGGAGCTGGTCGTATGACTCTCACTCCCGACAAATGTAAAGCAATAATTTCTATTCAGCAGCCTCCAGCGCGGTAATATCCCTGCGAGCCTTATTCCATAAGGGTTGTCGGGGTATATCGGCGATCAATTTGACAGGCACTTTCTGGATCGGGTGGATAAATTCCATCCTGCGGCAATGCAACAGGATCGACGAAGGATCATCAATTGAAGGGCCGCCATATTTGACATCTCCGGCTATAGGACAGCCTAAGAATTTCATATGCACCCGTAACTGATGGGATTTTCCCGTGATGGGATTCAAACGAACCAGGAAGAAGTTTCCCACTCTGCCTAATGTCTTATACAAGGTCCTGGCTTTAACCGCACCGGATTTTTCACCCTTGACTACCTCCACAATGTTCTTCACCCTATCCTTTAGTATCCAGGTTTCAAGATCTCCCTCATCCGGATCTGGAAACCGGGAAACAAGGGCGAGATAGGTCTTGTCCACTTTACGCTCGGCAAACAACTGGCTCATCCTTTCCTTGCCCTTGGACGTCTTTGCAAAAATCAACGCGCCACTCACAGGCCGATCCAGACGGTGACACGATTGCAAAAAGACATTTCCGGGCTTGTTGTATTTTTCCTTCAGGTAGTCCTTGAGTATTTGCTCCAGACTGGTATCACCTGTTTCATCGGTGTGAACGAGAAGGCCATTTGGCTTGTTTATGGCTATCAGGTGGTTATCTTCATATATAATTTCGAGGTCGTTCATAGCCGGTGCACAAAATACCACTTTCAATGGAGTCAATGAAAATAACACTCGGGTTTTCCCCTTGCCCCAATGATACGTACATGTTTGCCGCCCTGGTTAATGGCTGGATCGACACCGGCAGCCTGGATTTTGAGGTACACATGGCAGATGTCGAATCCCTGAATGAATGGGCCACCAATGACCTGCTCGATGTTTCCAAGATAAGTTTTAACAGGGCACTTTCGCTGGAAGACAAATACGCTCTCCTATCTTCTGGAGCGGCACTTGGCAATAAGTGCGGCCCGCTGTTGATCTCAAAATACCCCCTGACAAAAGAATCTATCGCTCAAGGTCCTGTTGCCCTACCCGGTAGATGGACAACTGCCCATCTTTTGTTTTCGATCTTTTACCCGGAAGCGGTCAATAAACGGTTCCTGTCCTTTGATAAAATTGAGGATGCAGTGCTGAGCGAAGAGTTTCCTGCTGGGGTTATCATCCATGAAAACCGGTTCACCTACGAATCTAAAGGCCTCCTGAAGATCACAGACCTCGGGGAAGAATGGGAAATACTGACGGGATCACCGATTCCTCTTGGCGGAATTTTTGCATCCCGCAGACTTCCTGAGGAGATCATCGCCCAGGTTGACCAACTCATCAGGGAAAGTGTCCTGTTTGCCAGAAACCATGAAGAAAAGGTCATGCCCTATGTACGTCAATTCGCCCAGGAAATGGATGAAGCGGTGATGAAAAGCCATATCAACCTCTATGTGAATGATTTTTCCCTCGATTTAGGCGAAAAAGGGAGAAATGCGGTCGCGATGCTAAAAAAAATGACCTCCCGGTAATCGATTTACCCTACCATATCAGCTAGATTTTCAGCCAAAAACATATTACAAATTTTAATTCTATCTTTTTATCTGATAAAAAGTGAATTACATATAACAACTAATCGTAATATGTTTTTATATTTGCTACACAAGTTGTGGTTGAGTAAACAACCCAATCACAATTGCCCGTGAAACGTCGCGGACCCAATTAGGAATCTCACCGGCAGCCCTCCAAGGCTGCTTCCAGATAAGAAGTGTGATCTTAGTTTTAGTTAACCTTAAGCCCGCTCGAAGGAGGGGGCTTTTTTTTTGCCTTTTGGCCGGACGGCCAAAAGCAAAAATGAATAAGGAATGACGAAAATGGAGCAAGGAATAAAGAAGTTTTCTCCGGAGAATGTCCCTCCT
>DATHZY010000261.1:0-6362 GCA_035458325.1 Saprospiraceae bacterium
TGGCAGCCAGCAATTTTTCAATCAATGCCTGACGCTCTGCTTCCGTGCTGACAGCATGGTAGGTATGCGGGGTGTTGTGAATATTTTTTCCGGCACTCGGTGTATAGTTTTCATCGGTTTCTTCGCCGGGTTGTTCAAACAGGTTGCCTTGTACTGCTCCGGTGTTTGCTTTCGGCGCTGATGGTGCTGCTACATTGACTTCAAAATTTTCTCCCAGGATTCGCTTACCAAGTGTCTTGAATTCAAGTTCGGCAAAAATGGAGGACAATTTTTCAACATCAGGTGGATCGAGGATCAGACGATCGTGTTCGAATGGAACAGGTGCATCGAGCAGGATCGTGGCTAGCTTTTTAGAATCAAACGCAGCTTGTTTGCTCGCTTCGAGTTTTTCTTTGGTGCTTCCTTTAAACTGGTCAATATTGGCATATATATTTTCGATCGTGTCCCATTCGTGGATGAGTTTAGCGGCGCCTTTTTCTCCGATACCTTTTACACCAGGAATATTGTCCACCGCATCACCCATGAGGCCCAGGATATCGATGACTTGCTCCGGGCGTTTGATTCCATAATTTTCACAGACCTCTTTTGGACCCCATATCTCCGGGCCATTGCCCTGCTTGGCAGGCTTGTACATAAAGATGTGTTCGGAGACCAGTTGGCCGAAATCCTTGTCTGGCGTGACCATATATACATCATAACCTTCCTGCTCCGCTCTCTTGGCGAGGGTGCCAATGACATCATCCGCTTCGTAGCCGGGCGCTTCGATGATCGGGATACCATATGCCTCGATGATACTACGGATATAAGGCTCCGCCAGCCTGATGTCCTCCGGTGTCTCCTGCCTGTTGGCCTTGTAGTAGGGAAACTCCTGCACCCGGACATTGGGCGATTTGTGGTCAAAGCAGACGGCGATGTGGGACGGCTTCCGGTTGTTGAGCACCTCCTCGAGGGCATTGACGAATCCAAACATGGCGCTGGTATTCAGGCCTTTACTGTTGATCCGAGGATTGCGGAAAAAGGCATAGTAAGCTCTGAAAATCAGGGCATAAGCATCAAGGAGGTATAGGGTAGGACGATTCATTGAAAGTGATGTATTTGAAAACAATCTAAGGGGGTAAAGGTAAAGATCAGTAGAAAATGGAAAGGAATCGTTGAAAAAGCGGCATTTTGAGGTCGAAGGGTATGATCTCTTTATTTTTCCCGAAATTTGAATCTTTAACTTACATCTGTGGCAAAAGAAGCGAAAAAGAACAAAAAGGAAGACTACCGGAACACCTTGTTTGGCATCCCCATCAACCGCATGGGGCCTATCCTTGCATTGCTGGGCACCTTGCTGTATGTACAGACCGTATCATTCGAGTACACGCAGGATGATGCCATCGTCATCAATGACAATATGTTTACCAAGGAAGGGGTCAAAGGCATCGCCGGCCTCTTCAAGTACGATACTTTCTACGGTTATTTTAAAGATCAGACAAAGACCAGACTCGTCAGCGGTGGCCGTTACAGGCCCCTGACCCCCGCTATGTTTGCGGTCGAATATGAAATCGCCGGCAATAACCCCTGGCTGAGCCACTTTATCAGCGCCCTTTGTTATGGGCTCCTATGCTGGATCCTCTTCGGTTTCCTGCGGCAACTCCTGACCCCTCGCCTTTCCTCCACGACGGCGGTGCAGGTAGCCTTGTTTGCCTCCCTCATCTTTGCGCTGCACCCAATCCATACCGAGGCGGTGGCCAATATCAAGGGCCGGGATGAGATCATCGCCGCTATGGGAGCCATAGGCGGATTGTGGTTGATGTTGAAAAGCATAAATCATCCCAAACCAATCCTCCTGCGCAGCCTGGCAGCACTCGTATTCCTGTTAGGCCTCCTGGCAAAGGAAAACATCATCACGATGCTGGCGGTGGCTCCCCTCACCCTGTGGTGGTATGGCAAAGACACTTCTGTCAAATGGCTAAGCAACCTCTGGCCCATCATCACTGCCTCTGTCTTATTTATTCTGATCCGGGGATCGGTCACCGGATTCAGCGCCGGCGAACCTCCGAAAGAACTCATGAACAACCCATTTCTTAAAGTAGAAAATGGCGTCTATGTACCCTTTTCGGTTGGAGAAAAAACAGCGACGATTGTTTACACGATGGGCAAATACGTGCAGTTGCTCGTATTCCCCTATCCGTTAACACATGATTATTATCCACGTCATATTGATATCCAGACCTGGACTAAACCATTCGTCATCCTTTCTTTCCTGGTTTGGCTAGGGCTTTTATATGCAGTCATCAAAGGCTGGAAATTGCGTTCGTGGTGGGCGTATGGCATCCTGTTCTACGTGTGTACCATGTCGATCACTTCAAACATTGTGTTTCCGATCGGAACAAATATGTCTGAGCGATTTGCTTTTCTGCCTTCGATAGGATTTGCGCTGATTGCAGGATATGCAATTTCATTAGCTATCAACTCTGCCAATCGCAAAGCCGCGCTGGGCGTTAGCCTGGCTATCCTGATTGCGTTTGGTGGCTGGACGCTTATACGTAGCAGGGTGTGGAAGGACAATAGCACCCTCTTCACCACCGATATCAAGACTTCACAACGAAGTGCGAAGCTTCTCAATGCAGTGGGAGGTGACCTGGTCACGCGTGCCGAAGATGAAAAGGATCCGGTGCGCAAAAAAGAAATGCTCACAGAAGCACAGATCTATCTGAAGGAAGCGCTTGAAATTCATCCCAACTATAAACTGAGTTACTTGTTATTAGGCAACGCTTCCTTTCACCTGGGAGATCTTGATCAGGCTATTACCTACTTCAGGCATGTGCTCAAGATGGATCCCAACTATAGTGAAGGAAAACGAAACCTGGGTGTAGCTTTACGGGACCAAGGCAAGATATACGGAGAGAAAAACAATAATCTCAGTGGCGCCATTACGTTATTACTGGAGGCCGTCCAGTATCTTCCTAATGATTATGAAACCTACCAACTGTTAGGCGTGGCGCATGGACAAGCCGGAGACACACAAAAGGCCATTGAGTATTTCAGGAAAGAAATCGAACTGGCGCCAAAAAACGCAACTGCGCATTACAACCTGGGCATCGCATTGAGTCAGGCAGGTGATACCGCCGGAGCAAATGCAAGTTTTGAAGCAGCAAAGGCACTGGATCCGGATCTGCCGCAATTAAAAAACCGTTGATTACACGTATGAAGTGTTATAACGTTCAAATATTTCTGTTAAGCCTATGCCTGTCATGGACCAGCTTGTCTATGGCACAGGACACCGCTGCGACCAAATGGGTGGATTCGGTTTTTCAGAGCATGTCACTTGATGAAAAAATTGGCCAACTCTTTATCATCCGGGCACATTCGGACCTCGGTGATGACCATGTCGCCTCCGTGCTCAGCCAGATAAAAAAATATCATGTAGGTGGGCTATGTTTTTTCCAGGGCACTCCTGCCAAACAAGCGGCACTCACTGCACAATATCAAAAGGCAAGCGAGATCCCTTTGATGGTCAGTATGGATGCAGAGTGGGGACTGGGGATGCGCATGAAGGATAAAGGACTTTCATTTCCACGCCAATTGATGCTGGGAGCGGTGCAGGATTTGACACAGATCGAATTGATGGGCTATGCGATCGGTAAGCAATTACTCGCACTGGGTGTCCAGGTCAGTTTCTCGCCAGTAGCAGATATCAATATCAACCCACTCAACCCGGTGATCGGTGACCGTTCGTTTGGCGAAGACAAAGTCCAGGTATCGAGCCACGCCATTGCGTACATGAAAGGACTGCAGGCTGCAGGTGTACTCACCTCCGGAAAACATTTTCCGGGACATGGAGATACGGAAGTGGACTCACACTTCGATTTGCCTGTGCTGAATTATTCGATGGATCGACTTCGTGCGACCGAGTTATACCCATTTCAACAAATGATTGATGCAGGGCTGCAAGGCATGATGGTAGCTCACCTGCATGTACCGGCTATCGATGCAACACCTAATATCTCCACCACCCTCAGTCCGAGAGCGATCAATGACCTGTTGAAAAACGAAATGGGTTTTGATGGCATCGTATTTACGGATGGGCTGGAGATGAAAGGGGTGACTAAACATTACAAGGCGGATGAAGTAGCTATCATGGCCATTCGCGCTGGAAACCACATGTTGTTGTTGCCTGAAAACATAGATCTCGCCTTCAATGGCTTGAAAACGGCTTTTTCAAAAGGCAAGCTGGACATGATGACGCTGGATGATAATGTCAAACGAATCCTTGCCGCAAAATATAAACTGGGCCTCGACACTTTAATACTCCCTACATCAGAGTACGCTACCAGGATGGCCTTTGATCCATACGCTGTAGGGATCAAGCACCGGCTCATCGAAGAAGCGATCACCGTGGCGCAAAACAAGCGTGCACTGATCCCGATGGTCAACCTCACTGCACCTAAGATCGCAACGCTCGCCATAGGCTCCACAGTGAAAACCAAATTTCAGGATCGCCTGGATTCCTACATGGAAGCAAGGCATTTTAATGTCTCGCATTCGCTTAAAGATGTTGATGAAACATCCCTGCTCAAGGACCTCAAGAAATATGACCGGGTCATCATCTCCATCCATCAGATGACGAATAAAGTGGGCAGTAATTTTGGATTGACTACACAAGAACTCACGCTGATCCAGAATATCAACCGACAGAATGAAGTCATCCTGGTGATTTTCGGCAGTCCGTACAGCCTCAAGTATTTTGAAAACATCGATCATATCCTGATGGCTTATGAAGACACTCCGGAGACGGAGGATATTACCGCGCAAGGCCTCACTGGTGTTTTTGGATTTAAAGGAAAACTTCCGGTCACGGCAAGTAATATTTTTCCGTTCAATCATGGGTTCACCACGCCATCGCTCAAGCGAATGGGCTATAGTGTTCCTGAACGCGTAGGTATGAGTTCAGATAGCCTTAAATATATCAGTACGATTGCCAATTACATGATTGAGATTGAGGCAGCACCCGGTTGCCAGGTGCTGATCGCTAAGGACGGACGCATCATTTATGAACAGGCATTTGGAAGCCATACCTACAAAGATGACGATCCTGTATACCTGACGGACCTGTATGATATTGCTTCTGTCACCAAAGTGGCTGCAACTACGTTGGCGGTCATGCGGCTGCACAAAGAAGGCATTATCTCGGTCGATAAAACCCTGGGTGATTACCTGCCTTGGCTGGCCGGTAGCAATAAAGAAAAAATGGTGATCCGGAAAGTGATGGCGCATCATGCCGGATTACAATCCTGGATTCCCTTCTATGAAAAGACAGTATCCCTGGAGGATAATTACTGGCTTGAAATGGAACCGGATGTGTACTGTGATTTTCCGACGGCACAACATTGCGTGTCAATAGCCAGCAACATGTATATGGATGGAATCTATCTCGATAGTATCCGAAAGCAGATCATCGAGAGTCCATTGAATGCGGATGGTACGTATGTCTATAGTGATCTCGGCTTTATCATGCTCGCTGAAATCATCAAGCGACAGACTGGCGTTACGATTGATCAATATGTCGACAGTGTGTTTTACAAACCACTTGGCTTGCATCGGATCGGCTATCACCCACTGGAACGATTTACAACCGACGAGATCATTCCATCCGAAATCGATAATTACTTCCGGTGCCAGGAGCTCACAGGGTATGTACATGATATGTCCTGCGCCATGCTGGGTGGTGTGAGCGGACATGCGGGATTGTTTTCCGATGCCGAAGATCTGGCGATCCTCATGCAGATGCTCATGAATGGCGGTGAATATGGGGGCAAGGAATATGTCGATCCTGATTTATTAAAGACCTTTACAACACGGTTTGGCAAATCGACGCGAAGGGGTGTAGGTTTCGACATGAAAGAACTCAATCCCGAAAGGACTTTGCTTACTTCCCATCTCGCATCAGAAGCTACGTATGGCCACACCGGTTTTACAGGTATTTGCGTCTGGAATGATCCGAAGAATAATCTGGTCTATGTATTCCTTTCCAACAGGACCTATCCGACGATGCGTAATCCAAAACTGACCAACAATAAGATCAGGGAGAAAATCCATAGCAGGGCTTATCGCGCTATCCAGGGATATGATCGGTTTACGCTTGAACCACTCCCCGGATGAGACTATCCTTTACTGTCCTCATCGCATGGCGCTATATCCTGGGCAAGAAAAGCTTCCAGGCCATCAATATCATCACCGGTATCTCCATGTTTGGGATCGCAATCGGTGCAGCGGCATTGCTCCTGATCCTTTCGGTGTTTAATGGATTTGAAGACTTGCTTAAGAGTTTGTACAATGCGATCTATACCGATCTGAAGGTATATCCTACAGAAGGC